>DATBCN010000737.1:0-5261 GCA_036270475.1 Candidatus Angelobacter sp.
CGCAGGCCCAGCTTGTTTTCCTTTTTGCCCGGACGAAAGCCTTTGGTCCCTTTTTCCACCACGAACGCCGAGAGACCATGCGTGTGCGCGGTCTTGTCCGTCACGGCGATCACCACGGCCACGTCGGCATGCGAGCCGTTGGTGATGAACGTCTTGGTGCCGTTCAGCACCCATCCGCCTTTTTTGCCTTTGCGCACGGCGCTCATGCGCGCGCCGCCAGCGTCAGAGCCGGAGCCGGGTTCGGTAAGGCCCCATGCGCCGATCCAGTCGCCGGTGGCAAGTTTAGGGACATATTTTTTGCGCTGCTCCTCATTGCCCGCCAAAAAAATGTGGTTGGAACAAAGCGAATTGTGCGCGGCCACAATGATGCCCACTGACCCATCCACCCGCGAGAGCTCTTCAATTGCGATCACGTATTCCACGTAGCCCAGGCCGGCGCCGCCGTATTCAGCCGGAAAGATCATGCCCAGCACGCCCATCCGGCCCAGTTCCTTCACCGTCTCCAGGGGAAAATGATTGGCTTCATCCCACTTCATCACGTGCGGAAGGATCTCGCGCTCGGAAAACTCGCGCAGAGATTTCTTGAGCTGCAACTGTTCGGTAGTGAGTTGAAAGTCCATCGTTCTCCTGTCGGTTGCTTCTGCCAGCGCTCTAAAAAATGCAGCATCGAGCAAACCAATAATTATTTCACAAGCAGCGCAGATGCGGTAAACCGGAAAGGCGCTCGGTAGTGTCTCAGTTTGCCGCAAAAATCCGCAGCACACCTAAATCCAGAGAACTGCATCCAAGAAATTCAAATGGGCCGCATAAACACGCAGTCTTTATTGATCTTCACCTTTTGTATAGGAACACTAGGGGCAACTCGGGCCTCGGCGCAGACATCCGGCGCCAGCCTGCCAGACAGCCCTTCACAACTGTCGCAATCCGCCAAACACGGCGGCGATCCGGCGTCTGACCGGCAGGTTACGTGGCGCTCTTTGCCCAAGGACTTTCTCCACGACCAGAAAGACATCTGGCTGTTTCCTTTTCAACTGGCAAAGGGGCGGCACTTGGTGCCTGCATTTGCCGTCACGGGAGTCACCGCGGGACTCATCGTGGCTGACCCGCATGTGATGCCTTATTTTCAGGACCACGTGCGTAACCTCGATAAGCTGAATGACGTTTTTGATCCTTCCATCACCACTGCCGAGGTAATAGCGCTACCCGTCTCCATCATGGCGGTCGGCTATGCGCGGCATGATCAATATGCGGTGAGCACGGCTCTGCTTGCCGGAGAAGCCTATGCCGACAGCGCGGTGGTGGACCTGGCCGTGAAAGCGATTACACGCAGAAAGCGGCCGACCGATGTTCCTATTGGCGGCGACTTTCACAACACATTTTTTAACGGCGGCAAATCGCCCTTCAAGGGCAGCTCGTTTCCTTCCGGGCATGCAGCGGGCGCGTTTTCCGTGGCCACTGTGGTGGCGGCCCGATACAAAAATCACCGCTGGGTGCCCTGGGTGGTGTATGGCATGGCGTCTGCCATCAGCTTTTCCCGCGTGACATCAAGCGCGCACTTCCCCTCGGACGTGTTCCTGGGGGCGGCGCTCGGCTATACCATTACGCGCTTTGAAGTGCTGCATCCGCGTTAAGGGATTGGGGGCGGCGCCTTTCAGTGTTGAGCGGGTGTAGTGTTCATGGGCCGGCCATCGCCTCCAATTCCATCTGACATTATCCGCAAGATGCGGGACAATAGTGCCCGCCTATGGATTCACTGACGAATGATTTACCGACCAAGAATTCACTCGCCGGCGCCTCGCCCGTAAAACCTGTTTCCCGGTTGTTGTCCATTGACGCGATTCGCGGCGCGGTCATGATCATCATGTGCCTGGACCATGTCCGCGATTTTTTTCACGCGGGCGCGGCGTCATTCTCGCCCACTGACCTCACGCAAACCACGCCGGTACTCTTTTTCACCCGCTGGATCACCCATTTTTGCCTGCCGGTTTTCATGTTTGCCGCCGGCATGGGAGTGTTTCTGTTTGGGCGCAGCCACAGCCGTGGCCAGCTCTCGCGATTTCTGTTGACGCGCGGGATCTGGTTCATTGTGCTGGAACTCACGGTGATGCAGTTTGCCTATAATTTCAATTTTTCGTCTAGCTTCCTTGTTCTTCTGCTGATTCTCTGGATTTTTGGCATCTGCATGGTCGCCATGGCGGCGCTGATTTATCTGCCGGTCCGCGTACTGGCTGTGATGAGCGTGGCGGCAATCCTATTCCACAACTGCCTGGATGGAACCAGGGCGGCGCAGTTCGGATCGGCCGCCTGGGCCTGGAACCTGCTGCATCAACCCGGCGTAGTCCCTGTGGCGGGCAAGCTGGTCCTGGTTACCTATACGTTTCTGCCGTGGGTGGCGGTGATGGCCGCAGGCCACTGCTTTGGCCAGATATTCCAGTTGGAGCCAGCGGTGCGCCGCCGGATCATGCTGCGGCTGGGTTTCGCGCTGACGATTGCGTTTGTGGCATTGCGCGCGGTCAACCACTACGGAGACCCAGCGCCATGGGCGCACCAAAGGTCCGCGGTCTTTACCGTGCTTTCTTTTCTCAACTGCACAAAATATCCGGGATCGCTCGATTTTCTGCTGATGACGCTGGGGCCCGCATTGCTGGTGCTGGCCCGGTTTGACCGCCGCGCGTTCAACCCGGCTAATCCACTGGTGGTCTTTGGGCGCGTGCCGATGTTTTATTTCATCCTGCATTTCTACCTGATACACATTCTGGCAGTGCTTGCGGCGTGGCTGCGTTATGGCAGCGCCGCGTTTCAATTCATCTTCCATCCGCTGCCCTCCATGGGCGGCCCTGCAAAACTGTTTCCCGCGGACTTTGGCTATAGCTTGTGGGTGGTATATGGCGTGTGGCTGTTGACGGTGGTTTTGCTCTATCCGCTGTGCCGGTGGTTTGCCAAAGTGAAGGCAACAAGGCGCGATTGGTGGCTGAGTTATCTGTGATTGAGTGTAGATTCTGATGCATTCCCGAGCTTTGCAGTGCCTCTGCTTGATGGAGGAACTCATAGCAGTCCCATCAGCTTCCAATATCCCGCAGCCAGCACCAGAGCGGCGAGCGCCGTGAGTCCATAGACCGTCGCCAGCCGCGCGCGCTGTGAGGAGGTGAAAGCCAGCCCTTCCGTGATGTTTTCGCCCATCGCCATCCATATGTTCTGGTAGGACACCCAGAAGGGAACTGAGGTGATAAGGATAGCGGCCATCGTGACCAGCGGCGCGATTCCGGCGCGGGCCGCCACTTCCACTACGGGCAGAAACACCATGGGAATGGCAAGCATGCCAGAAGGGTCGAGAAAGCGCGCCAGGTACATGACCAGTCCGACGATAAGAAGAAAGAGCACTGGAATTCCCACCAGGTGCGCGACTGAGGGCAGTACCAGTCCGGCAAGCCAGTCCGTCACCTTGTATTCCTGCACCACGCTGGCCAGACTGAAGACGCCTCCCATAAAGAGGACGAGCGGCCAGGAAATTCCGGTGCTGATGTCCTTATCGCGCACAATGCCGCACAATGCGAAGACTGACAGCCCAAACATCCCAATAAGAAACGATGGCAGATGATGGTAGCGGTCCGTGGCCCAGAAGAGGATGGAGCCCATCACCACGGCGGCGGTAATGAGTTCACCGCGCGTGATTTTTCCCAGCGCATGCAACCGTTCGCGGCCAAAGCTGGCAGAGACATTGAGCGGAGCTTCCGGCTTGAGCACCAGCCGATTTAGAAACACCAGCGCCACGCAGATAGCCAGCACTGGCAGCGTGAGCACCTGCGCGTAGCCAAGCCAACTGATGGGCAGTTGCCGCGCGTGAAATATCTGGTCCACGACAGGGCCAAAGAGCGACCCATAGAGAAAGGCGCAGCCAGGAAAGACGGCCATCTCCACGCAGGTAATCATGATGAGCGCCGAGCCGCGGCTGCGCGGCTGCAGGCCCACGGACTTTACCAGCGCCCACGCAATCGGCACCATGATTGCCGTGCGCACGGTCATGGAGGGAATGCCGAGCGCCAGCACCGCCCCGATCACGAGAAACGCGGCCATCACTCCGGTGTAGGTGCCGGGAAAGAGCGCCAGCACGTAATACGACATGCGCTGTGCCAGCCCGGTCTGCTGCATGGCAAAGCCATAGAAGAGCACGCACACCAGCACCCAGAAGCCGCCGCTCGAAAAGCCGCTGAACACCGAAGGCGGACGCACGCCCGCCAACAGCATCAGGCCCATCATCAAAATGGAGACAAATCCCGGATTGATGACCTGAAAAACCCAGAAGACCACGGTAAAGCCGGTGATCTCAAGAATCAGCCGGGCTGGCGCGGTGAGCCCGTGCGTGAGCGGGAGCAGGTGCAGAGCCAGTCCGAAGGTAATCGCCAACACAAGGCCGCCAAGTCTGAGCTTGTTTTGCTGCGCGGGTTGGGTGGCGGGAGTAGCCATGGTCTCTCTAGATGGTGCATGGAAATCGGCAGTACAGTCTACGTGAGAGTTGAAGAAGTTGCGACAATGTGCAGCCGAGGGCGGCTGCGGTCCACTATTTCCAAAAATGGTTGCTTGCGATTCTGGTTTCGTTGCAAAGCACTCAGGCAGATGGCCCTGCTCCTTCTTACACTTCTTAACGCAACTCAGCAATGGCGCCGGGGTTTAGGTTCAACAAGGCAGCACAAGTCTTGCAGGAGGAAATGGGGAATGAAACGAGCTTTGACCGGACTGATGTTCATGGTTTTTATTGGGGCGGGCAGCATGGTGGCGCAGGATGGCTACTACCATCATGACCGTGATCTGCGCAGGGACTACGCGGACCGGCGTAGTGACATACGTGACATCCGGCGTGACGAGGGCAAGATTGAGCACGATCGCTGGGAACTGCGGCGGGCCCTTGAGCGCGGCGACTATAGGGCGGCAGAACATGAACGCCGCGAGTTGCGGCGCGAATATCGTGACCTGCGGGAAGACCGGCGCGACGTGTACCGCGATTCACGGGACATCCGGCGCGATGAACGCTATTGGTACGACCGGTAAATAAATATACGACCGGTAAATAAGCGCCGCAGCAGGGTTTTTGCTGCAGCAGGATTGCAGGATTCGTGCTCTTCAAGAGAGTGCTCCAGGACGAAGACGAAGGCGATGGCATGAGGGCAGCGGGCAGGCTGCCCTCTTTTTAATTCACTCAAAACCCCGCCGCCGATTTCCGCCCGCGCCCAGATTTCTCAACTGCCAGATTCCTTAACTGAAGG
>DATBCN010000738.1:0-2089 GCA_036270475.1 Candidatus Angelobacter sp.
CCGACTTTAAGGTCATCATGGACGAACTAAAGAGTTTTGGCGCCGATCTGGAAAAGAAGCCGATGGTGGTTGTGGCGGCAAAGATGGATGTGGCCAATCCGGAAAAAGTGGATGCACTGCGCAAGTTTTGCAAAAAGCGGAGGCTCGATCTCTACGAGATTTCTGCCGTGACCGGCCAGGGTGTCCCGGAGTTGAAGTACGCGCTGGGCAAGCGTGTGGCGGAAATCCGCGCCGGCACATATGCCCAGGACCATCCTGCGCCCGTAAAGAAAATTGGATCGAGCCGCAAGGCCAAGAAGAAAGAAGAGGGCCGCAAGCGGGTTTCAAAGCAGGCCGCATTCAAAAAGAGGCAGGCCCGGTAATCGCATGAAGATTGCTCTCTTTGGCGGCACATTTGATCCCGTACATCTTGGCCATCTCGCGGTGGCGCGGGCCGCCGCGGAAAGGTTCGGCCTCGGTCGGGTGTACTTTACGCCGGCTGATCTGCCGCCGCATAAACAGAAGCGCAAGCTCACGGACTTCCAGCATCGCTTTGCCATGTTGGCGCTGGCCACGGCGGACGACCCTCGCTTTGTTCCGTCACTGCTGGATGCGCACACCGGCCATCCGAATTACTCGATCAGCACCGTGAGGCGGCTCAAGAGCAAACTCAAGAAGACTGACAAGCTGTATTTTCTGATCGGCATTGATGCCTTCAAGGACATCCGCACCTGGCGGCAGCCTCTGGAATTACTTGGGGAAACCGAGTTTATTGTAGTGAGCCGTCCGGGCCACTCGCTGGCGGATGTAGGCCGCGCGCTGCCCGAATCCTTGCGGCCTACCGATTTGATGTTGCGCACCATGCGCCAGCAGCAGACCGATGGGACCATTGCGTTGATGGGCGCTACCCTGCATCTGCTGGGTGCGGTGCGGGAGAAGGTTTCTTCCACGCAAATTCGCGCGGCTGCGAACAAATCAGTGAAGCAGCTCAGCCGCTATGTGCCGCCCCTTGTGGCTGAATACATAAAGAAAGAGAATCTATATGTGGGCGTCGATAGCGCGGAAAACGACGCTGCAAGCAAGAACAAAATGCTATCTTTTCAGGATGCCCGCCACCAGGGGCATGCAGGCAGGAGCCATAAGAACGGATGAGTTCACAGATCAGACAACAGGTTGCACGCGCGGTCAAGGCCATTGAAGGCAAGAAGGGCGAAGACATTGTCATTCTGGAAATGGACAAAAACAGCGGAGCGTTTACCGACTATTTTGTGGTTTGCTCCGGCGCCAATCCGCGCCAGTTGCAGGCCATTGCCGACGATGTGCAAAAGCAATTGGAAGAAATCGGCCAGCGCCCTAACAGCGTGGAAGGTTATACCCAGGCGGAGTGGGTGCTATTAGACTACGTTGACTTTGTGCTGCACATCTTCTCTGAACGCGCACGCAAATTTTATGACCTGGAGCGCTTGTGGAAGTCAGCGCGGAGATTGACCCCGGCTGACCTGGCGAAAGCGCCTGCCGTGAGGCTGCCTGCCGCCAAAAAGAAGATGGCGGCAAAGAAATCGCCGGCTAAAAAGAAAGCCGTGGCGCCGCGAAAAGTTGCACGTACTAAAGCCGCTCGGACTAAGACCAAAAAGAAAAGCCGGAAACCCGCTTGAAGCTACAGATCGCATGGATAGGCAAGACCAAAGAAGTGGCGATTCGCGCTCTCACTGAGGAGTACATGAAGCGCATCTCGCGCTATGGGGGCGCGGAGTCGCATGAGATGAACAGCGAGCCAGCTTTACTGGATCTGGCTGCTGGCGCGGCTGGCCGAACCCAGCCGGTATTGATCTTGCTTGATGCCCGTGGACGCCAGTTCACCTCGGAAGAGTTTGCCGATCTTCTGCGCGACCAGCAGGACCGCGGAACGCAGAACCTGTTTTTCGGCGTGGGGCCGGCGGATGGGTTTAGTGACAAAGCCCGTGGCGCAGCCGATCTGATCCTCTCCTTCGGCAAAATGACTCTGGCCCATGAGTTGGCCCGCGTTGTCCTGCTGGAACAGATCTACCGGGCATTTACAATTCTAAAAGGCCATCCGTACCACACCGGCCACTGAATATGGGCGAAATCC
>DATBCN010000739.1:0-1699 GCA_036270475.1 Candidatus Angelobacter sp.
CGACTCATGCCCGCTTTTCTTCCAGGCGCAAAAGAAATTCCCGCGCTTCGCGCGCGCTGTAGGTCTTGTTGTAGATAGGCGAGTTGGGCTCCTGCATCCTGCCGCCTTCGCGCAGAGAGCCGGTCTCGACCGGCGCAAAACCTATTTCTTCAATCAACCGCGCGACCGTTTTTTTTGCCTCGGCGTCATCACCGGCCACGTAGATGGTGTGGCGATCTTCGAGAGGCAGATCATGGCGTCCGCGGCCGGCCAGGTGGACGTAGTAAATCGTATTGAAAGCCTTCACCAGCCTCGATCCGGGAATGCGCTTGAGCACTTCTTCAGAAGAAGTGGAGCCCTCAAGATCATAGAATCCACCATCCGGGCGATAGGGATTCATGGCGTCGATCACGATCTTGTTGCGCAGCAATTCAGGCTGCGGCAACGCTTCCGGAGAGCGCCAGGGAACGGCCAGCAGAACAACTTCGCCAAAGCGCGCCGCGTCGGCGATGGTCATGGCATGCGCCTGGGGGCCAAGTTCCCGGATCAATTCGCGCAGCGTTTCCGGCCCCCGTGAATTGCTGACGGCTACATCATGTCCAGCGGCCACAAACAGCCGGGCCGCCGTTGCCCCGATGTTGCCTGCTCCCAGAATCCCGATCTTCATGGCTTGCTCCTGAAACTCTACCTGCTCTCCACAGAACTTGCTTTCTGCTCCAGCGTCCGCGCTTCAGCCACCTTGCCCAATTTCCGCAACACGCGCACATGTTCCTGAAGGACCGCCTGCAAGTTGTGGGCATACGAGGCGTGGATGCTATCAAATGAGTTGGACTTGAGTTTTTCCTTGCGCGCCTCAAGATCGGCCAGCGCGGCCTCCTGGGCTTTTTCCGTCTCGGTATATTGCGCGTCAGCTTGCTGGAGATCGCCCGTGGCTTCATAAGCGTGCGCCAGGTTGCTGCGGACCTGCAACATGAGAGGGCTGCCAGGTTGCAGCGACTGTTGCGCAAAGATCAACTGCTGTTTGAAATCTTCCAGGGCTTCGCCGGATTTCTGGGCTGCGTATGCTGCGGTGCCGGCATTGCCATAAGCGCGCATCTTGTCCGATTCAAAACTCCTGGGAAGTTCTATGGCCGTTTCCAGCGCCTTTTTGCACACTGCTTCTGCCTGGGCAGACTTGGTCTGAATTTGTTTCGAGCATTCCACTTCCTGCTCCAGGTATTTGCCGCGCAACTCTGCTCCAGGACCAAGCCAAAATCGACTTTGATTGAGGTCCGCACCGCTATTGGCTTGTCCTCTTCCATGAATGGCTCGAACTCCCATTGCTGTAGAGCATCCATTGCCGGCTGGACAAGAATGGGATGTCCGCTTATAGCTCTCATTCCAGTGACTTTGCCGTTTTCGGTAATGGTGATTTCTAAAATAACAGATCCCTGAATATGGGCTGTCTCGGCCAATGGCGGATATTCAGGCGGAACACGCTTCGTCAGGTGCTGGGTTGCTTCCTCAGTAGAAACCGTCTTGGGCTCTTGCGCGTATCCCGGGCAGGCAAGTGCTGCTATCCCCATGACTACCCAAATGCCTTTTCTGGCCACCATGTGCAGCATTATATATGCAGAAAACTGCATGTTCCGGCCATTGTCCAAACTCCGTAACCGGTTAGAAACGTTGTATTTTTTGGCGGCGGCGCAGCATTCGCATTACGCCTTTACACTTCTTAATT
>DATBCN010000740.1:0-2157 GCA_036270475.1 Candidatus Angelobacter sp.
TTGCGGACAGTTGCAGTGAACGCAGCATCGATCGGTAAAACCTGAAATCCAGCCATGCCTTCCTCCCTGAACAGCGCGAATAGCGCCGTTACAAAGAGACTAAGCGTTGGCTGGATTTCAAACACTCCGTGGCTTGCGGTCAAAATTATTTGTTCAAGGCTTGTTAATGTCCTGCTTTGCCTCCAGACGTTTGACCATCCCCTCCACCGCCGACTTTGCCTGCTCCGGCGCGACGGCTTGTGCGAGCTTCATCTCTTTTACCGCGCCATCAAAATCGCCCCTGGCAACCGCAATTCGCGAAGCTTCATTGTGGGCCAGCCAGTGGTCAGGGTTCTTCCTGATGTTGGCGCGGAACACCTCAAATGCCTGCTCCTGTTTGCCTTCCTGCTGGAGCTGGCGGCCGTAGGTGTGAAGCTGCGCGACATTGGCCATGGTGAGCGCTTTGTTGCGCGCCACGGTGGCTTCGTCCTTGCGGTTCAAGGCGTCAAGAATGCGTGACTTGTTCATGAGATTGTCATACCGCTCTTCCACGCCAATAGAGCGGTCTTCATACTTGAGCGCTTCTTCCATGTTGACTTTGTTGGTATAGAGATAAGTCGCCGCGTCGTCCCATCCATCCCACGTGTACTGGGCGAGTCCGCGGAGCTGCCCATGCAGGCTCTGCGCGACGATGTCAGTGGTATTCACATCCACTTTGAATGGCACCGCCACTTTTTCCCAACGCAAGCTGATGGTGGCTGAGGTGGGCGTGACGTTATCGACCTCATAGGCGAGGGCCTCTTTCATTTCCACGGTTTGCGGTTTCACGGCCACGCGCAACGCATCCTCAGACTGGTTGTAAGTAAAGCTGCCCCACGCGGTGGAGTTTTTGGAGAAAATAATCGTCCACTCATTTTCCGTGGGAACCATGTGGAGGCCATAAACGCCCTTTGCCAATGACTTGCCTTCAATGCTCACGGGATCACTGAATTCGATCGTGGTATTTTCATTGGCCCCGGCGCGCCAGACCTGGCCATAAGGAACAATGTTGCCCCAGATCTTTCTGCCTTTTACCAGCGGACGGTGATAGTTGATGGTGATATCGGTGATTCCGACGCGCTGTGTGACTTTGGCATGCTGGCTGTCACGGGGTATATCCAGCGAGATGGACTGGGCGTTGCCGCGCGTGGCGAAGCACATGGCGAAAAATATGACTGCGAGCGCGAGGTGTCTGCGCATGGTGGTGGCCTCCAGGAGATTTCAAAAACAATCAGGGATGGGTCCAGAATTTAGACGGGAAGCCCGCCCAGTTGTTAGCAGCAGCTTCCCCTCTTGGCGGTAACTAATTCTCCAGTTGCGCGTCCATGGTGATCCTGGCATTGAGCAGCTTGGAGATGGGGCAGCCTTCCCTGGCGTTCTTGGCTGCTTCTTCAAACTTGGCCTTGTCAGCGCCGGGAATCTTGACTTTTACTTGCAGGTGGGATGAAGTGACGGCAAAACCGGAGTCGAGTTTTTCCAGCGTTACCGTGGCCGTCGTGTCAATAGATTGGGCTGTCATCCCGGCATTGCCGAGCTGGGCGGAGAGTGCCATGCTGAAGCAGCCTGCGTGCGCCGCGGCAATCAGCTCTTCCGGGTTGGTGCCCGGCTGAGATTCAAAACGGGTGGCAAAAGAATACGGCGTGCTTTTAAGGACTCCGCTGGGAGAGGTGAGCGTGCCTTTGCCGTCTTTCAGCCCGCCACTCCAGTGTGCGCTTGCGTTCCGTTGCATGATTGATTTTCGCTCCTCAAAATCGAGATAGAAGAATTGTATACGCGAGCGGGCCAACACGCTTTGCGGAGCCTATGAACACACTGGCACCGCGCTTTTTCCGATGAATGGAAACTTGTCAATTTGTTTTTCGCAAAATTGTCCAAGCTCATCCCGACCACGGTTTCGGCTTTCTGTCCCAGCGATGCTTTTTCAATTCAGCCAGTAAATCCGGACTTAGCGGCCCTGCATCACTCGCGGCCATATTCTGGCGGACATGCGCCGGATTACGCATGCCCACAATCATGGTGCTTACCACTGGATTCGAAAGAATGAACCGGAGCGCCATTTCCGGCAGGGCCATATTCTTGGGAAGAATGGCTTGCAGGCGTTCCCCGCGTTCCAAAGTGGCACGGAGATTTTCCGGATTG
>DATBCN010000741.1:0-6519 GCA_036270475.1 Candidatus Angelobacter sp.
CGCAGTTGCGTACTTTGGCACCGGACAGCCAATGGATGACAGACGCGTTGTTCTCCGCGGGCAATATGTACATGCTGCGCCGCGACTATGCAGTGGCCGTGCCGTTTTATGCGGAGATTTACCAGCGCCAGAAAAACGGTACGCTCTCGCCCTATGTGCATTGGAAAACGGCGTGGCTCACGTATCGCATGGGCAAGAGAGAAGACGCCCGGCGACTGTTTCAGGAACAACTGGAAATTTATCCTGGCTCGCCGGAGGTGACCGCGGCCCTCTATTGGCTTGGGCGCATGGCGGAAGATGACGGCAATAAGCCGCTGGCCGACGTCTATTTCAGGAAGCTAACAGGGGATTACCGTTATTTTTATCATGCCAATCTGGCCCGTGTGCGCATGAACGTACCTCGCGGGCCGGAGACTGGCGAGCCGCCGCCAAATCCACCGGCGTTCGAGAAACTTCCACGACCTGCCGCGCCGCCACACGAATGGGAGCTACCCGCCGACAATATCCGCGCCCAAAAAGCCCAGCTTTTAGCGAACGCCGCACTCTATGAATTTGCCGTAGCGGAGATGCAGGCGGCCAGCCCGGGGTCACCTCCGTGGGAAGCGAAGTCTGTGGCCGAAATTTATGGCGAACAGGGCAGCTACATTCGCGCCATTGAAACACTCAAGCGCGCCGTCCCCGGCTATTTTGCCGCGGAGATACCGCAGATTCCGCGGCCGGTGTGGGAAAGCCTCTTTCCCCGGCCCTTCTGGGATGAGTTGAAGCGCGATGCTTCAGCAAACCAGCTTGATCCGCATCTGGTCGCGTCACTGATACGGCAGGAATCAGAATTCAATCCTTCCGCCATCTCCCCAGCGAACGCCATGGGCCTGATGCAGCTTTTGCCCAGCGTGGGCAAAGGCCTGGCCAAGGAGATGAAGATCAAACATTTTTCCCCTGACGAGCTTCTGGTGGCCAATACCAACCTGCAACTGGGCACGCGCTACTTCAAACATATGGTGGACCACTATGACGGCCATGTGGAATATGCACTGGCCGCCTACAATGCCGGTGAAGACCGCGTGGATGACTGGCGCAAAAACGGCCAGTTCAAGGACATTGAAGAATTTGTGGAATCAATTCCGTTCCGCGAGACGCGCGAATACGTTCAGGCCATCATGCGCAATGCGATGATTTATAAACTGCTGTATGCCAAGAGTTAGCTATTGGCTCTTAGCTATTGACTCTTGGCTTTAAGCCCTGAGTTGTTTTTATATCGCGCACTCGGCCTTTTGAATCGACGATGGTCCAACCTCATCCGTTCGTGTGGGCCGGAGATTCTTTGTCCAGCATGCGGACCAGCAGCAGCAATGCGCCCACAACAATGGCGCTATCGGCCATGTTGAAAGGTGGCCAGTGATGGCTGCCAAGATAGAAATCCAGAAAGTCCGTAACTTTGCCGTCAGTCAGGCGGTCCCACAGATTGCCCAGCGCCCCGCCCAGAATTAGAGACAGAGCGAGCGTGCTGGTATTGAAGATGTTGCGGTCTTTCCAGAGCAGCAATGCCACTACCACCAGCGCGGCGAGTGAGAAAGCAATCAGCAGCGCCGTCTTAAAGGGCGATGTGGATTCGGCAAAGAGGCTAAAGGCAGCGCCGGGATTTTCCAGGTGCGTGAGGCGAAAGAAGCCGGGAATAATCGAAAAAGCGTCTTCCAGGGCGATTGTATGCACAATGGCCCATTTGGAAATGCGGTCAAGGAAGAGAACGGCGATTGCGATCAGAAGATGGCGCTTGAGCATGGCGGGGCTTACTGGCTCACCACTTTCTCTTCCTGTTTGTCTTCCTGCGGCGCAAGGAATATCTCGCTCAACAGGAGCAATGCGCCCACCACGATGGCGCTATCGGCAATGTTAAATGCGGGCCAGTGATGGTTGCCGACATAGAAGTCCAGAAAATCAATCACGCGCCCGCTCGTTACGCGGTCCCAAAGATTGCCCAGCGCGCCGCCAAAAACCAGTGAGAGCGCGATAGCGGTGGCGTTCAACGCATTGCCGTTCTTCCACAGCAGCGCGGACACCACGGCCAGCGCGGCCAGGGAAAACATGACGAGCATCGCCACCTTCCACTCAAAGGGCGACTCCGCGAAAAGGCCGAAGGCCGCGCCCTGGTTCTGTACATGGGTCAGGCGGAACATGCCGGGAATCACATCCACGCTGTCATGCAGCGTGATCTTCTGGGCCACAAGCGCCTTGGTCATCCGGTCACACAGGAGGATCAGGCTGGCGATCATGATGTGGTACTTCCGCATGGTTTCCATTGGATGTTCTTGGCGGCCCAGCGATTCGCGTCACCGGCCTTGTCAGCTTACAAGTTCCTTTTCGATCTCCGCCAGCGCGGCGCTGCATCTCTCGCACACCGTTGGATAGCGTTCATTTTCACCCACGTGGGTAGAGTAATTCCAGCAGCGTTCACACTTCTGCCCGGGTGCTTTCTCTACTAATACGTGCAATGGGGTGCTTCCGTTCCCGCCTGAGCCGCGCTTTACTTCGAGTCCCGACACAATCAGCAAAAAGCGCAGATCATTGCGGTATCGCTGCAACAGCGGCACGAGTTCATCCGGAGCGGAAACCGTAACCACAGCTTCCAGGGCGCTTCCGATGGTCTTTTCCTGGCGTGCGAGTTCCAGCGATTTAAGAGCGGCGTCACGCACCTTCATCAACGTCTCAAAGTCTTTCCAGACCGAACTTGCCTTGGCTGGGTCCTCCTGCGGCCCCATGATTTCCTCCGTCAGAGGGAAGTGGGCCAGATGCACGCTCTCCTGGCGACCGGCAACCGCGGGCAGAAAGGACCATATTTCGTCCGCGGTGAAGCTCATGATTGGGGCTACAAGACGCACCAGGGCTTCGGCGATGCGCCAAGTAGCGGTCTGAGCTGAACGCCTTCCATCAGAGTGGGGGGCTGAAGTGTAAAGGCGATCCTTCACCACGTCGATAAAGCCGGTGCTCAGGTCCACGGCAAACTCGTTCAGCAGGTGATAAATGCGATGGAACTCAAAATTCGCATAAAAGCCGCAAATGCGGTCGCTCAACGCATTAGTGCGCATGAGCCAGTACTGATCAAGGGGTTGCAAATCGTCGAATTTGAGCGCGTGTTGCGCTGGATCAAAGTCAGGCAGATTGCTGAGCAGATATTTAAACGTGTTGCGGACTTTGCGGTAATTTTCCGCGACCTGCTTCATCAGATCTTCCGAGACCGTAACGTCTTCCTGAAAATCTACTGAAGCCACCCAAAGGCGGATGATCTCTGCACCCATGCGCTTGGCGATATCGACTGGATCAATCCCGTTGCCCAGAGATTTCGAGGTGGCTTTGCCCTGCGGATCGAGCGTCCAGCCATTGGTGGCTACCGCGCGATAGGGAGAATGTCCGCGCGTGCCGACGGCAACGAGCAGGGAAGAGTGGAACCAGCCGCGATATTGGTCGCCCCCTTCAAGGTAGAGATCTGCGGGCCAGGGAAGTCCGGGTTGTCCCAGTACCGCTGCATGGCTGGAGGCTGATTCAAACCATACGTCGACGATGTCCATCTCTTTGCGGAATGCCGTGCCGTTGCAACCGGCGCATTTGGAGCCGGCAGGCAGAATGTCCTTTGCATCTTTCGTGTACCAGGCATCAGAGCCTTCACGCGCAAATAGGTCCACCACCACATCGTGCGACTCTTTTGTATCGAGCAGCTTGCCGCAGCCCTCACAGAAAAAGACCGCGATGGGCACCCCCCAGACGCGCTGACGGGAGATGCACCAGTCCGGCCGTGTGGCGATCATGTTGCTGATGCGCTCTTCTCCCCATGCCGGTATCCACTTTACTTTTTTTATCTCATCCAGCGAACGCTGGCGCAGCGTAGAACCGTCCACGGGCGCTTCCATGGCGATGAACCACTGCTCAGTGGCGCGGAAAATCACCGGGTTGTGACAGCGCCAGCAGTGCGGATACGAGTGCTCGATTTTCGCTTCCGCCATGAGCACGCCGCGTGCCTTCAGCAGTTCGATGATAGGCTGGTTCGCTTGAAAAACGGTCTTGCCGTCATACTCAGGCAGTCCTTCCTGCAAACGGCCGGCTTCATCCACTTTGGTGCGCTGGTCAAGCTTGTATTTTGAGCCGGTGTAAAAGTCGTCAGCGCCATGCGACGGTGCGGTGTGTACCGCGCCTGTTCCTTGATCGGTAGTCACGTAGTTGGCCAGTACGCCAAGAATTGAGCGGTCAAGAAACGGATGCGCAAACGTTGCGTATTCCAACTGCCGGCCTGGGAAGCGCGCAGACACGGCTGCGCCTTCAAGTTTGCACGACTCGATGGTGGCTTTTGCCAGGGCCTCAGCCACCATATACAGCTCTCCGTTGTGCTCCAGCGCGACATACTCAAGATCGGGATGAAATGCCACGGCCATGGAAGCGGGAAGCGTCCAGGGAGTCGTGGTCCAGATAATGGTTGATACTTTCTTGCCGGCCAGCGCAGGATCAATCTTGGCTGGATCACTCGTCAGCCGGTATTTCACCCACACGCTGGGGCTGGTGTGGTTGGAATATTCGATCTCGGCTTCCGCCAGTGCAGTCTTGTCATGCCAGCACCAGTACACCGGACGCAGTCCTTTATAGATAGCGCCGTTTTCCATGAAGTCAAAAAGCTGCCGCGCAATCACGGATTCAAACTGCGGAAACATGGTGGCATACGGCTTGTCCCATTGGCCGAGAATGCCGAGACGCTTGAACTGGTCGCGCTGGATATTCAGAAATTTCTCAGCATATTTTCGGCATTCCCTGCGTACGGCAATGGCCGGTATCTCCAGCTTTTTGCGGCCGAGCTGCTCATCCACCTTGATCTCGATAGGCAGGCCGTGGCAGTCCCAGCCAGGGACATAAGGCGAATTGAATCCAGCCATGGTCTTTGACTTGACGACAAAATCTTTCAGGCACTTGTTAAGCGCATGGCCTTCATGGATTGCGCCATTGGCGTACGGAGGCCCGTCATGCAGCACATAACTGGGCGCGCCCCTGCGTGACTCGCGAATTTTCTCGTAAATACCCATCTTCTCCCAGCGCTCAAGCCATTTGGGCTCGTTCTGCGGCAGGTTGGCCTTCATGGAGAAGTCCGTTTTAGGGAGATTCAGGGTCTTTTTGAGTTCCAGCGGCGGCCGCATTTTTACTCCGAAAAGGGGTTGAATCCTTCATTATAAACAGTTCTAGCCGCTCCCTTCGCGCTGAACCCAAAAGACCAATAGACGATTGGCCCTTACGTTACAAAAGACGGCAGCAAATTTACCGATTCCTTACAAAGCCTCAGGCAGAATATGAATCTAAAGATTTACGCGCCAACTTTAGGAATATAAGAAGGACCAGGGACAAAACATGTCCCACAAAAAAATCTTCTTACGGCTGAATTTTGCTGGGCGAAGATGAGGCACAGAAAGTTGCACTGAGAAATACAACTCCCAACACAGTTTCCTCATCTGCTATGAGTGAAAGCAGACCACCTGAACGTGGCTGTGAAGAAAAGGTTTAACGGGTCGGACCAATGGCGAATCACGCAATCGTTCCCAATCAGTACTACGGTAAGGATGCTCCCAAGCTCAACGGCCTTCCGCAGATGCATCAGTCGATGCTGACGTCGCTGTTCATCAACATCAAGGAAGCGTTATTCCCGGAAAAATTACCGCCTCTACGACTCACATCACGTCCGGTAAACGTGGGCGAGATCTGGAGCACTACTCGTCATAAGAAAGCAACCACCGGATCACTGACGCTGCATGTGCTTGCGATCGCGGGATTGATAGCGATTTCCATTTGGGGCGGACGCGCCGCCTCCATCGTGAAAGAGCAGGAGCATGTCACGCTGATTGCACCGCCGCTCTCTGATTATCAACCAGTCATGAAGCCGGCAGTCGCGCCCAAAGTCCTGGCGGGCGGTGGCGGCGGCGGCAATGCCTCCAAGATTTTTGAAAGCAAAGGGCACCTGCCCAAGATTGCTCCTGTACAGATCGCGCCTCCCACGGTGGAGATCCTGAACAACAAACCCAAGCTTGCCGTGGAGGCAACAGTGGTAGCGCCACCGAACGTTAAACTACCGGACAATCCCAACATGCCAAACGTGGGTAATCCCATGTCAGCACGCGTCAGCGGCCCGGCTTCCAACGGAAACGGCACCGGAGGCGGCATTGGCTCAGGTGCAAGCAATGGCATAGGCTCTGGCACTGGTCCCGGACATGGTCCAGGACAAGGCGGCGGTTTTGGCGGCGGGACTTACAAAGTAGGCGACATTGGCGTGACTGCTCCCGTGGGCAAATTTACCCCCGAGCCGGACTTTACCGAGGAAGCGCGCAAAGCCAAGTATCAGGGGACGGTTGTGCTCTCTGCCGTGGTTGGTCCGGATGGACGGCCGCGCAACATCAGGATAGTCCGGAGCCTGGGCATGGGCCTGGATGAGAAAGCCGTGGAACGGGTAAAAACCTGGCTGTTTGAACCAGGCAAAAAGAACGGCACGCCCGTGGC
>DATBCN010000742.1:0-1892 GCA_036270475.1 Candidatus Angelobacter sp.
TCTTTTGATTTTTTGCGCTGAGTCATCTTTTTCTTTCGTTTTAACGGAACCTTGAATATTATCCCAACTTGCGTTGAAGTTCCGCTGCCGCAGAAGCGGCTTCGCTCAGTCCCCATGTTTGGCGCGATGGCGTGTCGCGGCGCGTCGGGGTATGCCGTGCTTTGCCGCTGGCTGGCTGCAAAGCTGTATGCCAGAATCACCCATCGTATTCAAATAAACCTTGAGGTGCTTTGATGAAACGCTATCTATTTTTCGCTTTGATTCTTGCTGCATTCACCGCAGCCAATGCCCAACAGAATCCGCAACTGCCCCACAACAAGGAACTGGTCACGCGCGCACGCAGCTATTGCGTGCAGTCGGATACGTTTTACATGAAGCGCGAAGCATTGGAGAGTTCCCTGCTCGGGCAAAAAGAATTCAAGGCCTGGGACCTGCAAATTACCGGCAATGAAGCGCTGGCCGACATGTTGATACGAGTCGATCGAGTCCCCTTCTCCAATCACTTCAGCTATACGGTGACGGACCGCGCCACCGATACGATCGTGATGGCAGGCAAGGTGGACTCGCTGGCGGGAACGGTCTACGGACGCATTGCAAAAGAAATTGTGGACAAGATGGTGGCGCTGCGCGGTGATCCTATTGCTCATGAAAAACCAGCCCAGCAGTAAAAGTTCTGATACGGCTATCACTGCTGTAAAATAGCTGAGTGATCCTTCCGTTCGTCCGCGAAGTCCTGGCGGACGTGGAAAAGAGCCCAGGGTTTCAACAGGCGGCCTCATATTTAAAACAGCGGAGGGGGGAGTCAAAGCCCCCTGCGGGGCGTATCCGTCTGTCTGGGCTGGTTTCAAGCGCAAAATCCCTTCTTATTCCTTATTTGCAGCGCGCGTCGGGTGTGCCGCTGATTCTGATCGTGCCGGACAACCGTGCGGCTGAATCCATTTTTCCCATCATCCAGTCGTTTTGCGAACTCACGGGCGCATGCAGCCCGCAGGCGGTCATCAAGCTGCCGGCGTATGACGTGCTGCCGTTTGAAAACATGTCGCCGCATCCGGAGATACAGGAAGAGCGGGCCACGGCGCTGTGGAAGATTTCCACCAATGCAGCTTCTATCGTGCTTGCGCCGCTCAGTGCAGCGTCCATGCGGCTGCATTCCACGGAGCACTACTCCGGCCTGGCGCGCACCATTCGCCGCACGGAGATGCTTGACCTGGAAGAGCTGCTGCAGCATTTGAACACCGTTGGTTACTCTGCTGTTGATGTAGTTGAGATGCCCGGCCAATACGCCGTGCGTGGCGGCCTGCTGGACGCTTATCCTCCTGAAGCGGACCGGCCGGTGCGTATTGAGTTGTTTGGCGATGAAGTTGAGTCCATCCGCAAGTTCGATCCTGGCACACAGCGTTCTGCTTCGCCGGTGGATGAAATTGTTCTTCTGCCGCTCACGGAAACGCCGGTGCGCGAAGAGCTGCTGACGGAAATCCACGCGCGCCTTTCCGGCGCTCGCGTGAAAGGCGAAGCTGATGCGGTGCGCGATGCGCTGGCGGAAACCGGCGTCGCGGTTTTTCCTGGCTGGGAATTTTACGCCAACGCCGGAGCGCCGCTTACGCTTTTCGATCTGCTGCCCAACGCTGTTGTCTTCATCGATGAGCCTTCTGCTATTGCAGCCGAACAAGAGCATTGGTGGGAGCGCGTGGTGCAGCGCCATGAGCAAAGCCTTGTGGGCAAACTGGCCACGCCAGAAGACATCTATCTTCCGCCGGAGCAGTGGAACGCGCTTCTCGCAGGCTTGCGCGGAGGAAGCCTTGAGCACTTGAATGTTCTGCGCATTGCGCGGGCGGAAGAAGACCTTGGGCTGGTGGACCCGCAGGTTCCGGACAAGATGCTGATTGAAGTTT
>DATBCN010000743.1:0-1956 GCA_036270475.1 Candidatus Angelobacter sp.
CATGGAACCAGAGAAGGTCACGTTGGGATAGGTCTTGTGCAGTGATTGCTTCTGCGAGAGGAAGTTGCGATCTGCGGCGAGCCGCTCTTCGGCGGCCTTGATGCGCTCCGGCGGCAGGCTGCCTTTGGCTTTGGCTGCAGCAATCTGTTTTTCAAAGCCATCCAGAAATTGCGGCAGGTCTTCTTTCAGGCCTTTCTCATTCCAGCGCGGCTCAACCGTGAGCATGAGTTCGCGCGTTTTCGCATGGGTAATAATCTGCAGAGCCGGGAATGCGGCCAGATAAACTTGATTGCCGCCCCAATGGTCCCAATGCCAATGAGAGTTCACGAGATAGCGCACGGGCTTGTTTGTGAGCTTGCGGATTTCTGCCAGGACAGTGGCGGCAGTCTCTGGTGTGCCGTTGGAATCGAAGACCAGCACTCCGTCGTCAGACAGAATCGCGACGGAATTTCCGCTCAGGCCAACATCTGCGTAAGGAGTGGTGGCGAAGAGGTAGACTCCTTCAGCGACCTTTTGACCGGTGACCTTGCCGAAATCCTTGGCAAAGCAATAGCTGCTAAGGAGGCTGAGACATAGCAGACTGCGAGCAAGGCGCTTGGCGGAAAATCGGCCCATGATCCTCCTGTGGGCGATGTGTTAGTAGACGTTGCGGAGCTAGCGAAGTAAGCTGCAATTCATCACGGCAGAAGAAAAAACAAGACAAACCGGCTTGAATTTGGGCGGCTTGCGTTATCTTGCACGGTCAGAGTGATTCAACGGTCAGAGTGATTCAGCGGCTGCCGCGATAGTCTGCTGGATATCTTTGTCTGTGTGTGCCGCACTCATGAACATGGCTTCATATTGCGATGGAGGCAGATAGATATTGCGTTCGAGCATGGCGTTGTGGAATTTACCGAATGCCTGTGTGTCGGACTTGGCAGCCGTATCCCAGTCATGAACTTCGTCCGGCTGGAAGAACCACGTAAACATGGAGCCAACGCGATTTGCTGTAAGCGCGATGCCTTTCTTTCTGGCCACTGCAAGCACTCCATTCACCAGCGCTGTACTGCGCTGATCGAGTTGTTTATAGATTTCCGGATGGTTCTTTAGCTCTCGTAACATTGCCAGCCCTGCGGCCATCGCCAGCGGATTGCCGGAGAGCGTCCCCGCCTGATACACGGGGCCGAGCGGCGCGATCATATCCATAAGTTCGGCGCGTCCTCCGTAGGCGCCTACGGGTAGACCGCCGCCGATGATCTTGCCCAACGTCGTCAGGTCAGGCTTGATGCGGTATAGCTGCTGTGCTCCGCCGAAGGCCACGCGGAACCCCGTCATGACTTCATCAAAAATCAAGACTGTGCCTTGCTGTTGAGTGATTGAGCGCAGAAATTCCAGATAGCTCGATTGGGGCGGCACGCAGCCCATGTTGCCGACAATCGGCTCAACGATGAGGCAGGCAATTTCATTTTTGAATTTGGTAAAAGCTTCGCGCACGGCTTGTTCACTATTGAAAGGCAGCGCCAACGTGAATTTAGCTTGCTCATCCAATACGCCGGCAGAGCCGGGGATGCCCAGCGTCGCCACGCCGGAGCCGGCTTTTACCAGCAACGAATCGGCGTGCCCGTGATAGCAGCCTTCGAACTTGACGATGTAGCTGCGCTTGGTAAAAGCGCGCGCCAAACGTATGGCCGACATGGTGGCTTCCGTCCCGGAGTTGACGAAACGCACCTTGTTCATGGACGGAAACGCTTCGATGACGGCCTCAGCCAGTTCGGCTTCTGCAGGGGTGCATGCGCCAAAACTTGCGCCGTTACGATTGGCTTTCTCCACGGCTTCAACAACGCTGGAAAAGGCGTGGCCAAGAATCAGCGGCCCCCAGGAGCCAACGTAGTCAATGTATTCGTTGCCATCGGCGTCCCATATGTGTGCGCCCTTGCCGCGGACGATATATGGCGGATCACCGCCAACAGACTTGAA
>DATBCN010000744.1:0-13837 GCA_036270475.1 Candidatus Angelobacter sp.
CTGGTGGCAATCTGCATTGACCGCGGTGTGGGCATGATTGTAGCGATGCTGGGCATTTTGAAAGCCGGCGGCGCATATCTGCCGCTTGATCCGGGCTTTCCGCGGGAAAGGCTGGCTTATATGCTGGCCGATGCAGCTCCGGTGGCGGTCATTACTACGCTATCTTTGTCCGCGCATCTGCCGCAGGGAGTAAAAGGTGTTTGCCTTGATTCGCCCGAAATTATTTCTGATGTGCAACGCCATGCAACATCAAATATTTCCCCCGCTGATCTACTCCAGCCATTGCTGCCGGGTCATCCCGCCTATGTCATTTATACTTCCGGATCAACGGGCAGACCTAAGGGTGTGGTGGTTTCACGCGGTGCTCTTGCGGTATTTCTTGATACGATCGGCGCGCATCTGGCTTTTGGCCGCGGCACTACACATCTTGCCATCACCACAATTAGTTTTGATATTTCAATCCTGGAGCTGATTGTTCCACTGTGCCGCGGTGCGCAAGTGGCGCTGGCCTCGCAGGAGGATGCGCATGATCCTGCAAGGCTATGTAGCTTGATTGTTTCGGCGCGCGTAAATTCCATGCAAGCCACCCCAAGCCATTGGGAGATGGTGCTGCAGCAAGACGCAGATTGCTTGCGAGACGTGCAAATCTTGTGCGGCGGTGAGGCCCTGCCGCGCCATCTTGGGCAGGAGCTTATCCAAGCTACCAGCAAGGGCATTTATAACCTTTACGGCCCCACTGAAGCGACGATTTGGTCCAATGTCCACTGCATTCAAAATGCGGATGTTTCTGATAACGCTCCGCCGGTGGTCACCATTGGCAAGCCTCTCTCTGGCTACCAGATATATGTCCTCGATCATTGCCTTGAACCGCGTCCCGTTGGCGTTGTGGGTGATCTATACATCGCCGGCCAAGCTCTGGCGCGCGGCTATCTACGTCGACCTGGTCTGACCGCCGAGCGGTTCCTGGCTGACCCGTTTGCTGTGGCGGGATCGCGCATGTATTGCACTGGTGATCTGGCGCGTTGGCGCAGCGATGGTACTTTGGAATTTTTGGGCCGTGCCGACCAGCAGATCAAGCTTCGCGGGTTTCGCATTGAACTGGGGGAAATTGAGAGTGTACTGAAATCACAACCGGGCATCGCCCAGGCATCTGTGATCGTGCGCCACGATAATGCGTCCGGCAAGGAGTTGGTCGCATATCTGGTGCCTGTAGATGGCGAAGCGTTTGATGCAGCATTGCTGCAACGCAATCTGGGAGCGCGCCTTCCTGAGTACATGGTGCCTTCGGCTTTCGTCGCTCTTGAGGCTTTGCCGCTGACACCTAACGGCAAACTGGATCGCCGCGCTCTACCTGTGCCGCAACGTCAGGGCAAGGTTTTTCGCGCACCGAGGACCCCGGAAGAAGAGATTTTGTGCGGCATCTTTGCCAGTGTGCTTTCCCTGGAGCGCGTTGGTGTGGATGACAACTTTTTCAACATCGGCGGCCATTCACTCACTGCTACCAGGCTGGTGAGCCAGATTCGGAGCACCCTGCAAGCCGATGTCCCTCTAAAGCTGTTATTTGAAGCGCCGACCGTAGCACAGCTTGCGCCTCATCTGCTTAATGCCGAGAAGGCCCGTCTTCCGCTGGTGCGGCAGCCGCGGCCTGAACGCCTGCCGCTTTCCAATTCCCAACAACGGCTATGGTTTATCGACCAGCTTGAGGGTTCAAGCTCGCAATACAACTTGCCGGAAGCGCTGCGTCTTCGTGGCGAGCTGAATATGATTGCTTTGCGGCAATCGATCAATGCCATTGTGGAACGCCACGAAACGCTTCGCACGCATTTTTCTTACGTGGAAGGCGCACCTATTCAGATCATTCAGCCGGAGATAAGAGTCGAATTGCCGGTCGAAGATCTGAGCGGAATGTCTGAGAGTGAGCAGCAGAGCATTGTTCTTGCCGCGATCAACCAGGAATTCCAGCAGCCGTTTGATTTGTCGCGCGCGCCGCTCTGGCGCATGAAGCTGTTGAGGCTCGGCGGCCGCGATCACGTATTGATTCGCACACTCCATCACATTATTTCTGACGGATGGTCCCAGGGTGTTTTCAACTCTGAGTTCATGCGTCTTTATGAAGCTTTACACCATGGAAAGTCAAACCCGTTACAACCGCTTGCAGTGCAATACGCTGACTATGCGTTATGGCAGCGGCAATGGTTAACAGCGGAAAAGGTGCAAGCCGACCTGGAATACTGGAAAAAACAGCTCGCCGGTATTCCTGAACAGTTGGAGTTGCCCAAAGATCGTCCGCGCCAGACGAGACGCACATATAAAGCGGATGTTTGCAGTATTACCGTTCCCAGTGACACTCTGGAGGCATTAACACGGCTGGGCCATGGCAATGGCGCTACTCTCTATATGACCCTGCTGTCGGCGTTTGCAATTCTGTTGCAACGCTACAGCGGACAGGACGATATCGTTGTTGGCTCGCCAATCGCCAACCGCCAGGATTCGCAAGTCGAAAACTTGATTGGGTTCTTTGTCAACTCTCTCATCATGCGGGTGCGCGTCAGGCCGGAACAAACCTTCCAGGAAGTGCTGGCCGCCGTTCGCAGCACTGCGCTTGAAGTTTACCTGCATCAGGACTTGCCATTTGAGCGGATCGTGGAAGAAATTTCTCCGGAAAGGCGATTGAATGCAGCGCCGATCTTTCAGGTGGTGTTTGCGTTGCAGAACGCCCCCAGAGCAGCCGAGCAGCTTGCGGAATTGCAGGTTGAACCGGTGGCCGCGGATGAGCCGCGTGTCCGTATTGACCTTGAGGTACACGCCCTGGAGGGCGATGGGGGCCTCGATCTCCACTGGCTGTATAGCAGTGATTTGTTTGATCCGTGGCGCATGCAACAAATGGCCGGACACTATTTTCAGGTTCTCCAGGCAGTTGCGGCAGACGCTACGCGTCAGATTGCCGACGTTGAATTGCTGACCGCACAGGAGCGCGCACAGATTTTGGAAGGCTGGAACCAAAGCAGCCGTGATATTCCCGCTGCCACGTTGACCCAGCTTTTTGAGGCTCAAGTGGAAAAAACTCCCCAAGCCACAGCCATCCTATTCGGAGAGCGGTCACTTAGTTATCATGCATTGAATGCAGCCGCCAACGGCCTGGCGCACGTGCTCATCAGCCGCAAGATTGGGCCAGAAGATTTTGTGGGATTAGCAATGCCGCGTTCGCTCCAGATGTTCGTGGCCTTGGTCGCTGTGTTAAAGGCTGGCGCGGCTTATCTCCCACTCGATCCAACATATCCATCGGAGCGTCTGCAGTTCATGCTTCGTGATGCAAGGCCAGCCTGTGTGATTACGACCTCGGAAGCAGCGTCAAAATTTAGCGGCGATACCGGCACATTATTGATCGATACTAAAACGTTTGACCGCGTTAGCGGCGAGCAGGTCAACAATCCCACGCAGCAGGAACGCGTGCGGCCTTTGCTGGCGGAGCATCCGGCATACGTGATCTACACTTCTGGTTCAACGGGAACGCCCAAGGGTGTTGTTGTGACCCATGCAGGTTTGCCGTCGGTTGCGCAGACGCGGCTGGAACGGCTGGCCCTGACGCCTGCATCACGGGTTTTGCAATTCGCGTCACTGAGCTTTGATGTCTCAGTGGTCGAAATCATTATGGCATTCACCACCGGTGCTGCGTTGGTTCTTTTGAAAGACGAAGAGAGAAGCGGACCACCTCTGCGGGAAGCATTGCTCCGCCACGGTGTGACCCACGCTTCGCTTCCTCCGGTTATCCTGCCGACAATCGATGAAAAAGAGCTGCCGCTCACACACTTGGTGGTTGGCAGTGAAGCATTGTCTGGCGAAATGGTCGAAAGATGGTCGCGCGGGCGCACACTCATACATGCTTACGGCCCAACGGAAACAACGATCGTTTCAACCATGAGCGCGCCGCTTTCCGGCAATCAGTCTCCTCCCATCGGCAAACCTATTTTGAATACGCGTGTGTATGTGCTGGATGAACGGCTGCGGCCGGCGCCTGCCGGTGTGCCGGGAGAGCTATACATTGCCGGTGCTGGTTTGGCGCGTGCTTACTTAAATCGCCCAGCAATCACCGCGGATCGTTTTGTAGCAGCTCCTTACGGCCCCGCCGGTACCCGGATGTATCGCACCGGCGATCTTGTGCGCTGGAGAGTGAATGGCGATCTTGAATTCCTTGGCCGGACTGACCAGCAAGTAAAAATTCGCGGCTTTCGAGTGGAATTGGGAGAGATTGAATCAGCTTTGTTGAAGCACGAGGAAGTAGCGGAAGCGCTGGTGGTTGCGCGGGAAGACCATTCAGGCCAAAAGCAATTAGTCGGCTATGTGGTCCCACAAAAAACTCGGGAACGGCAGGCGGAGCTGGAACGCGAACAGATCGGCCGCTGGCAACAGGTTTACGAGTCTTACCGCCAGGACGCCGGTGGACAGGGCGGCGCAACAGAATTTGCGGGTTGGAACAGTAGTTATACCGGCGAACCTATCCCACGCGAAGAGATGCAGATATGGCTGGATGAAATTGTTGCCCGCATTCTGGAATTGAACCCAAGGCGCGTGTTGGAAATTGGATGCGGCTCCGGTCTGTTGCTCACCCGTGTGGCTCCACGCTGCGATAGTTACGTCGGCCTGGATTTTTCATCTGCGGCATTAGCGCAGTTAAAGCAAACAATGGTTGGCCGTGAAGACCTGAAGTACGTGACCTTGCAGCAGGGGTTGGCGCACGAACTGGAATTCATGGCAGACGACAGTGTTGATTTGGTGATTATCAATTCCGTCGTTCAGTATTTTCCCAGCACAGATTATCTGTTGCAGGTATTGGAACAAGCAGCACGAGTAACCGAGCGCGGCGGAAATGTCTTTATTGGGGACGTGCGCAGTCTTCCGTTATTGCGTGCCTATCATGCATCAGTTCAATTGCACAGAGCACTGCCAGGAACGGAAATAGAAGACCTGCGCCAGAAAATTAGAAGAGCACAGCAGACGGAAGAGGAATTGGCGGTCGATCCCACCCTGTTTCGAGAGCTAGCAGATCGATGGCCGAAAATTGGGCGGGTCAGGGCTGATCTCAAATCCGGAGCTTATGACAATGAAGTGAGCCGTTTCCGCTACGACGTGACTCTAGCTGTCAGTAACAAAAAGGAGGTCCCCGAGGAACCGCAGCACTGGGTGACCTGTGATGCAAATGGAGCCTGGCGTTTGGAATTGCAGCAAGTCCTTCAGGGCGATCCGCGGACTTCGGTGGGGATGCGCGGAATTCGCGACCGGCGTGTGGCGCCCGCGGTTGCCGCTGTTGAGTTGCTCGGCGGTCAGCGGTTGCCGAGCCAGGTTGAAGAGTTGCAGTCGGCGTGTGCGGCGATGGGTGGCGAAGATCCAAATGCCATCATTCTGCTGGCGAAAGATCTCGATGTCTCTCTGTTTTGGCAGGGGTTTGGATCTGACGGTGACTACCAGGCCATTTTCAATCCGCTGTGGCAAGAACGAAAGGCAGGGAAGAACCTGCCAGCGGTCCATTATCGTCAATATGGGAACGAGCCGGCACTATCGGCAGGTGAGTCAAAGTTGTCGCCGGCATTGCAAGACCATTTACGGAACGTGTTGCCGGACTACATGGTGCCTTCCTTCATCGTGTTGGTTCGCGCATGGCCTTTAACGCCCAGCGGAAAAATAGATCGCCGCTCACTACCGGCGCCTGATCGTCGTCCTGAAAATCAGGTGGCCCCACGCACGCCACAGGAGGAAATTCTGTGTTCCATTTTTGCTGATGTGTTGGGGCTTGAGCGGGTGGGAGTTGAGGATGATTTCTTTGCCCTTGGAGGTCATTCCCTGCTGGCTACGCGACTCGTTAGCCAGGTCCGTGCCGGTTTTGGTGTTGAACTTCCGTTGCGTGCGCTGTTTGAAGCACCTACAGTCAGATTGCTGGCGGAACATGTCAGCAGGGCTGGCCAGGTCCTCGCGCCTTTAGTCCGGCAGCCGAGGCCAGAGCGCATTCCGCTTTCCTATGCACAGCGGCGGCTGTGGTTTATTGACCAGCTTGAAGGCGGCAGCGTGGAGTACAACATGCCGCAGGCGCTGCGTCTGCGCGGCGCATTGGATAAAACCGCGCTGCAGAAGGCGCTCGACACGATTGTTGAGCGGCATGAGAGTCTGCGCACGCGCTTTGCCCAATTTGAGAATGAGCCGGTACAGATCATTGATCCGCCACGCGGCGTTGCTCTGCCGCTGGAAGACGCCAGCGAGTTGCCGGAAGAAGAACAACGCAAGCACGTGCTTGAGGTCATGCGTCGCGAATGGGAAGAGCCATTCAACCTGGCAACAGGGCCAGTGCTGCGGATGAAGCTGATCAAGGTGGGTGAAACCGACCACATCCTGCTGCGTAATTTCCATCACATTGTTTCTGACGGATGGTCGCAAAGCGTCTTCAATCGCGAGTTCATGACGCTGTATGAAGTGTTCCAGCAAGGTCGCGAGAACCCATTGCCGCCGCTGGCCATCCAGTATGCTGATTTTGCTTTGTGGCAACAGCAGTGGCTGAATGAAGATGCGCTGCAGCACGATCTGGCATATTGGAAGCAGCAACTTCAGGGAATTCCCCAGCAGCTCGAATTACCTAAAGACCATCCGCGCCGCACGATGCAAACCTACAAGGCCGGTTATTGCAGTGCCAGCCTGTCCTCCCAGCAAGTCCGCGGGGTTAAGCAATTCAGCCAGACAAATCAGGCGACGCTGTATATGACCCTGCTTTCGACCTTTGCTCTGCTGCTTGGCCGTTACAGTGGACAGGATGACATTGTGGTTGGCTCGCCTATCGCAAACCGGCGTGAAGCGCAGTTGGAAGAGCTGGTGGGATTTTTTGTTAATTCCCTCGTCATGCGCGTCCGGCTGAATCCCGTGCAAGCATTCACTGGCCTGCTGGCCGATGTGCGAAAGATGGCCCTGGAGGCGTATCAGCATCAGGATGTTCCATTTGAACGTTTGGTTGAAGTGCTGGCCCCGGAGCGCAGTCTTAACAAAACGCCGCTATTCCAGGTTGTCTTCGCTTTGCAGAATGCGCCTATGGGGAGCCAGACGTTGTCCGGGCTGGAAATTGAACGAATCGCCGGTGACGAACTTCTGGTCCGCTTTGATTTGGAGCTTCATGTCTTCGAGTTTGAAAATGAAATCGGCTTCTACTGGCTTTATAGCCAGGGTCTGTTCAAAAGCTCCCGGATGGAGCAGATGGCCCGCCATTACATCAAGCTGCTGGATGAAATTGTTGCATCACCGGCCGCACCGCTCTACATGGTTGACATACTGAGCAACGATGAGAAGCGGCAGTTGGTACATGACTTCAACGCCACGGCGCACCCTCTGGCACAAGAAACTCTGTTAAGCACATTTGAAGAGCAGGTCAGGATTGCGGCTGATAATGTTGCCGTGATTTACGGCGGAAACAGCCTGTCTTATAGCGAATTGAATGGACAGGCAAATCAGTTAGCGCACCATCTGATAAGCAATGGCATTGGGCCGGAAGACATGGTGGCCATTTTGATTGAGCCTTCGGCGATGATGATTGTCGCGCTTTTGGGCATATTAAAATCCGGCGCCGCGTACTTGCCTCTTGATCCTGAAGTGCCTCGCAGCCGGCTTGAATACATACTCTCTGACGCCGCGCCTACTCTGATACTCAGCCAGGAGTCATTACGCAATTGCATTCCTTCAACAACAGATGTCGTGGTGCTGGATGAATCTGGAACGAGCGCTCGTCTCCGGGAATTGTCGACCCAGAACCCCGCGGATTCAGATCGTATTCGCCCGTTGTCCGGCAGCAGTCCGGCGTACGTGATTTTCACATCCGGTTCCACGGGGAGGCCCAAAGGCGTAGTTGTAACCCATGCCGGTTTGAACAACTATCTGGATTGGAGTGTCAGCAACTATCGGGTAGCGGAGGGTGCAGGGGCGCCCATGCATGGCTCAATTGCTTTTGATCTCACCGTGACCAGCATCTACCCGCAACTCCTTTGCGGACGTATGGTAATCATTGGTCAGGGGCAGCGTGATGTGGAGGGCTTAACCGAGCTTTTGCAGGCCAGTTCCCATCTCAGTCTGCTGAAGCTGACGCCCGCGCACGTTGATGTGCTGAACCACGCCTTGACGGCTGAACAAATGAGGCAATGTGCTCGGGCGCTTGTGATCGGCGGTGAAGCTCTCAGTTTTGAGGGCCTAACGCTCTGGCGGATCAACGCTCCAGAAACGCGGCTCATCAATGAATACGGCCCTACGGAAGCAGTCGTCGGATGTTGCGTTTATGAGGTTGCCGCGGAAGATCCCTTTACCGGCGCCGTTCCGGCTGGCCGCCCAATCGCAAACACACAGCTCTACGTGCTGGATGCTTACCTGCAAGCCGCCCCGATTGGCGTAACAGGAGAACTTTACATCGCGGGCGAAGGACTGGCGCGAGGGTATCTGCGAAAGCCGGGGCTGACGGCGGAGCGATTCATCGCAAATGCATTTGAGAAGCCTGGCGAACGGATGTATCGAACCGGGGATCTTGCGCGGTGGCGAGCTGATGGTGTGCTGGAATACATAGGTCGCGCCGACCAGCAGATCAAGATTCGTGGATATCGCATTGAACCTGCGGAAATCGAGTCGGCATTGAAGTCGCATGTCCGGGTCGCGGATGCATTGGTGGTTGTGCGCGAGGAAAACGAGAACAAACAGTTATTGGGTTACGTGGTTCCGCGTGCTTCAGATTCCCCTGAAGCGCGGGCCAGCCAGATTGAACACTGGCAGCAGTTGTATGACTCCACTTATGGCGAGAGTGGGACGGCGTTTGGTGATTGGAATTTTGCCGGCTGGAACAGCAGTTACACCGGAGATCCAATCCCTGCTCAAGAAATGCGTTTGTGGGTGGAGGAGACGGTTGAACGCATCCGCGAGTTGCAGCCCAGAAAAGTCCTGGAGATCGGCTGCGGAACCGGGTTGCTGCTCACACGGCTTGCGCCGCATTGCCAGAGCTATCTGGGGGTTGATTTCTCCACGGAAGTGCTTAATCAACTGGATGCATATCTCAAGGAACGGCCTGATCTGGGGAATGTGGTGTTGCATCAGGGAATGGCGCACGATCTTGCTTTTCTGCCGGATGGCAGCGTCGATCTGGTCATCCTGAATTCAGTGGTGCAGTATTTTCCCAACGTTGCCTATTTGCTTGACGTTCTAGCCCAGGCGGAGCGCGTTACAAGGAACGGCGGCCACATTTTTCTGGGTGACATTCGAAATCTTGCCTTCCTGGACGCATTTGCAACCTCGGTACAGTTACACAAAGCGCCCGGCTCCATGAATGCCGAGAGGCTGCGTCAACTGGTAGTGCAAGCGGTGCAAAAGGAGGAAGAACTAATTGTTGAGGCGGGATTGTTTGAGCAACTTATGCGACGGTGGCCCAGAATCAGTCGCGCCAGCGTCGCACCAAAGACGGGTGAATACGATAATGAATTGAGCCGTTTCCGCTACGATGTGACCCTTGAGCTAGGCGACACTTGCCAAGCGCCGGATGCTGAACGCTGGCTTGAATGGGACAAATCCGGCGCTTGGCAAAAGACTTTGCGCGAAGCATTGAGCGCCAATAAAGAGAGCTCGATTGCAGTTCGTGGAATTCCCGATGCTCGTGTCGCGCCTGCCCTTGCCGCCTCCCAGATGTTGTCCAATGGTGACAAGGTTCAGGCCGGCAAGATTCGCGCAGCCGCTGAAGACGCGAACGGAGAAGAGCTCCACCTGGTGGTCAAGCTCTCGCGTGAACTGAATGCCGGCATGGTGTGGCAGACATGCGCCGATGGAACTTACGGCGCGATTTTCAATCCCCATTGGAAAGAGGTGCAAAAAAGACCTGAAGCTGGTCGCGATTATTATCAGCGTTTCGCGAATGTCCCGGCGCATGCTGCCGGCGATGCGGACCTGATTGCTGAGTTGAAAGAGACTTTACAGCGAGCGCTTCCGCAATACATGCTTCCCACCAGTATTATTGCCGTGCCGTCATGGCCGCTAACGGCAAATGGAAAAGTCGATCGCCGCGCATTGCCTGCGGCGGGCGGTGAACAACGTGAACTGTATCGCGAGCCGCGTACTCCGCAGGAGGAATTATTGTGCCAGATGTTTGGCGAGGTACTGGGCGTGCGCCGTGTGGGGATTGAAGATAACTTCTTTGCCCTGGGCGGCCACTCTCTGCTGGCGACGCGGCTGGTCAGCCAGATACGAGCTGCGCTTGGTGTGGAACTCAGGATCCGTATGCTGTTTGAGTCGCCAACTGTGGCCCAACTGGCTGCGCGGCTCAACATGCCAAGCTCGCCAGAAAGCGCTTTTGACAAAATACTTCCACTGCGTAGCCAGGGAAGTCTTGCGCCGCTTTTCTGCGCACATCCGGCGGGCGGACTCAGTTGGAACTATGCCGGCCTGATGCGAGAGATCGATTTGCAACGCCCGATCTATGGATTGCAAGCGCCGGGAGTGGCCCATGACGTGCCGTACGCGATGAGCATTGAAGAGATGGCTGAAGATTACGTCAATGCTGTGCGGACGCTTCAACCACAAGGGCCTTACCATCTATTGGGCTGGTCCTTTGGCGGTGTTGTTGCCTACGCCATGGCCTGCCGGCTGCAACAGATTGGGGAGCATGTTGCGCTGCTGGCCATCATGGACAGTTATCCTTCCACTGACGCGCGGCAGGCTGAACCCATGACGGAAGAGAAGTTGATGAAAGAGCTGGTTCCAATGCTGGGACTGGATTTGGGTGAAGGCGGCGATCATCCGCTAGATTTTGGCGCCGTTTATGCAGCGGCAAAACGCGCGGGCCAGATCCCCGCTGACTTCGATGAAAGGATTACCCGCAGGAACATGGAGATGCTGCTGCACAACGCTCGCCTGGAGCAACAGTTCAGGGCTGGCAAGTATGCAGGCGATATCCTGTTCTTCTTTGCGGGCAAAAAGGAAAAAGGGCATCGCCATCCCAGCGACTGGCTGCCCTATATCACGGGAAAACTGGATGTCCACGCGGTCCATTGCAAGCATTATGAGATGACGGAGCCGGCGCCGCTCCAAGCCATTGGAAAGGTCCTGAACCAGCGGCTCATGGAAATTGCGTCCCAGCCCCGCATGGCAGACGATCAGCAAATTTAGAAAAGTGTTGTAGAGACAAAAATTTACTTTTGATTTCAGGAGTTGAACCGCATGACGAATCCATTTGACAACGAGAACGGAGAATTTCTTGTTCTGGTAAATGACGAAGGCCAGTATTCATTGTGGCCGACTTTCAAGGAAGTCCCTGCCGGTTGGTCAGCCGTGGGACCTAAAGGGAAGAAGAAAGAGTGTCTTGATTGGGTGGAAGCCAATTGGACGGACATGAGGCCCAAGAGCTTGATTGAAGCCATGAACAAGAAGCCTTAAAGACAATCATGAACTCGCCACATACCAGATGGTTTGAAAACGCGCAGAGAGGCAGGGAAGGCGCGCCTCGGCTCTTCTGTTTCCCGTACGCCGGCGGAAGCGCGCAGGTATATAGGAGTTGGCAACGCCAATTCACGCCCGAGGTAACCCTCTCCCTGGCGCATTTGCCGGGAAGAGCCATGAGAATTAGCGAGCCTCCATTCAGGCGGATCAAACCTCTGGTGGAGGCACTGGCGCAGGCAATGGTCCCGCGGCCGGAAACACCCTTCGCGTTTTGGGGACATAGCATGGGTGCGTTGATCAGCTTTGAATTGGCCCGCGAGCTTCGGCGCCTGGGCCGGAATGGTCCGGTGGCATTGTTTGTTTCAGGCCGCACTGCTCCGCAAGTCCCCGATCATGATCCGCCAACTTTCAATCTTCCTGAAAAAGAGTTTATTGCCGAACTCAGGCGTTTAAACGGCACTCCCAAGGAGGTGCTGGATAGTCCGGAGTTGACGCAATTATTTCTACCAGTCATCAGGGCTGACTTCGAGTTGGTGGAAAACTACGTTTATGAACCAGAGGAGCCTCTTGACTGTCCGATTCATGTTTATGGTGGTCTTGAGGATTCCGCGGTTCCCACGGGAAACTTGAAAGCGTGGCAAATACAAACATCAGGACCGTGTGCAACAAGGATGTTTCCTGGCGGCCATTTTTTTGTTCACACTTGTGCCGCGGATGTGATCAGCATACTTCGGCGCGACGTCTTCAATTATCTTGCCGGTAAGCCGGTGAAGCGATCATGAAAGGCCGCGCCAGCAAAGCGTAATGAGGTTGTCTTAACGAATTGCGTGTTATGGTACCTAAACTTCACGGCGAAACAACCCGGGTAACGTTCGGTCAGGTGTTGCGCAACCGCGGCTTCGCTGCTCTTTGGCTGGCCCGGTTTATCAGCAGCCTGGGAGATTGGCTGGCCATACTTCCGCTTTTTAGCTTGATTGCATTCCAGCGCCACGGCAGCGCGCCGGAAACCGCAATGGTGATGGTCTCATTCATAATTCCCGTCATTTTGCTCGGGCCAGTTGCGGGGGTTTTTGTTGATCGATGGGACCTTAAAAGAACGTTGATTCTTTGCGATCTTATATGCGCCGTGCTGGCAACGCTGCTGGCTTTCTCCGGCGAGTTATATCAAATGTATCTACTGATGGCGGGAATCAGCGCGGTCTCCTGCTTTTTGGTCCCGGCCCAGACGGCCACATTGCCCCTGATTCTTGCCGAGAGGGAATTGCTGGTTGCGAACGCAATCAGCGTGCAGACACTACAGCTTAACCAGATTTTTGCGCCGGCCATCGTGGGATTTGCTCTGGTGTGGCTGGGTGAAAAAACGTGCTTTTATCTGGACGCCGCTTCTTTTCTGTTGTCGGCGCTTTTGGTTTCCACTATTCGCATTGCGCCCAGAACCGCCAGCGCTTCAGTGGGCAAGTCTGTCTGGGGTGGCCTAAAAGATGGAATCAGATTCATCGCCGCACATTCTGTTGCGCGGGTATTGGTGCTGACGATTGCAATCGCCAACGGTGCGGTCGCAATCTTTGAGGCGCTGTTTGCTGTTTATGTGAGAGACGTTCTAGGAGGCGGCTCCAGAATGTTTGGCAGCGTGACGTCAGCACTTGGCGTCGGCGCCATTCTTGGCGCATTTGTTGTAGCTAGATTTGCTCAGCAGGTGTCGCGGCCGCGCATCATCAATGCTGGTTTTCTGGTCCAGGCAGCTTCAGTGCTGACGCTGGGAGCATTGGCGTGGCCGCTTACCACGCTGGCTGCAAGCGTGGGGCTTGGCGTGGGTGCGGCGTTTGTTTTTCTTAGCGCACAAACATTTGCACTGGAAGAGGTCCCCCCGGAGATGCTGGGGCGTGTTACCAGCACTGCCTCTTCTGTTTTTGCCGTTGTGCAACTTGGATCATTCATTGGCAGCGGGTTTCTTGCCAAGTGGATGGGGTTGCGCAACCTGTGTTACGCCGCCGTTCTGCTGCTGCTGGCAACAGCCGCCGCTGCTGGTTTTCTTATACGAAAGCGAAATGCCCTTGCGACCATTAAGTCAAGAAGCAGTAGACAAGCCTCTCTCAGGAAGCAAAACGGCTGAAGAAAACATCGTTTAAGGATCAGTTGGTCTGTCAGTTGAACTATCGGCAGAGTTGTCAGTTTCTCTTACGTGGAGCGGTGGCAGGATTTCCCGATCCTCTTACTTCGGCTCCAGCCTCAACTCATGCTCCTTCGCGCGCTGTACGGCCGCGTCACTGAACGACAGAGTAAACGTCTTATTGTTGTACCAGGCGTCCCAGTGGTCCATGTAATGCGGGCTGAAGGGCTGGCCGGATTCGCCCAGCACCAGGTTGAATGTGGAAGCGTCAAGGTTGGAGAAGTCCACGGTCATGCG
>DATBCN010000745.1:0-7864 GCA_036270475.1 Candidatus Angelobacter sp.
GACAATCACGGCTGCGCCCAGCACATCAGGTATCGCTTGCAGGGCATGTTCGATTTCACCCAATTCAATTCGAAAACCGCGGACCTTTACCTGCTCATCATTGCGTCCCAGCAATTCCACTTCGCCATCCGTGCGATAGCGGGCGCGGTCACCGGTTTTGTAGAGACGCCCCTGGCCAAACGGATTCGCCACAAAACGTTCTTGTGTAAGTTGCGGGCGCTTGAGATATCCTCGTGCCACGCCGTCGCCTCCGATGAACAATTCTCCCGGAGCACCCACCGGCATAGGCTTCATGTTCGCGCCCAGAACATAGAACGTGGTATTGGCAATGGGCTTGCCCACTGTAATCGGCTGGCCATCCGCTTCAATCCTAGCGGCAGACGACCAAACGGTGGTTTCAGTGGGACCATAAACATTCCATAAGGTTGCGCAGCGCGCAAGAAGCTGGTCTGCCAGTTCGCGCGACATTTTCTCACCGCCGCACAAAAGCCGTAATTTCGCCATGCCCTTCCACCCGGCATCGAGAAGCATGCGGTAGCGGACGGGCGTAGCTTGAAAGAGAGTGGCGCCGCTGGTTTCCAGCAATGCGATCAGCGCCGCCGGGTCCTGCGCTTCCACATCCGTGGCGATCACCAACTTGGAACCTGCCTGAATGGGTGTGAACAGCTCCAATACATGGATGTCGAACGATAATGTTGTAGTGGCTACCAGAACGTCATCGGTTCCAAAGTGCAGCAGCTCTTGAAAACTATGGACCACGTTAGTGACGCCGCGATGCGATACCTCAACACCCTTGGGCTTACCAGTGGAGCCGGACGTGTAAATCACATAAGCCAGATTCTCTAGTGTGGCCCTGTTCCCAATATTTTCGCTCGTGCTTTCGGCCACATCGTCTAGAAAAAGGACCTGGGCTTGCTGTTTCGGCAACGCGGCTTCCAGGCTGCGCTGTGAAATCAGTAACGGTACGCCTGCGTCTTCCAGGATAAAAGCCACGCGCTCGGCGGGGTAACGTAAATCTATCGGCAGATACGCCGCGCCGGACTTCAGAATTCCCAGCAGGCCAACCAGCATGTCCACGTTGCGTTCCATGCATAGCGCTACCAGCACGTCAGGCCCTGCACCCAAGGCGATCAAACGCTCTGCCACTGCATTGGCGCGGGCGTTGAGTTCGGCGTAGGTCAATGATGCACTATCACTCGCCACTGCAATCGCATGCGGAGTGCGCACCACTTGCCGTTCGAACCGATGATGCACACATTCGTCAATTTTCCAGATGGTCTGGGGCGGTGAGAGCAGTTGGCGCTCCTGTTCCGGCGTGAGTAAAGGCAGGTCTTCTATCTTCAGCGTCGGGTTTGCGCAGATCGATGCCAGCAGCGTCTCAAAATTCTCCAGCCAGCGTTGGACGGTGGCCGGCTGCAGGATGGCCGTGCTGTGGATGCATTCCGCGAATACGCCTGTTGCCGTTTTCAGGATGTTGAACTCTAAATCGAACGTCGCAAATTTCTTTGGTGAGGACAGCAACTCTGCTTCCACGCTGCGGAAGCAGAACGGTGCGGTCACATTGTCAGAATTAAAAGTCACGCTCACCAGGGAATTCCGGCTGGGATCGCGCGGCAGATTGAGTGACTGCACCAAGGAGCCGAACGAAAGCGATTGATGATCAAACGCATCCAGCAGACCCCGGCGCGCCGTCTTCAAGTACTCCACAAACGTGACCCCTGGATTCACGCTTGTGCGGACTGGCAAAACGTTTGTGCCATGGCCTACCAAGGTGGCGGAGTCTGGCGCAGTGGCCTGGGCGGCCACGACGGTGCCTAAGACAAAATCATCCTGGCCCGTGAGCCGGTAAATCAATACCTGCATGGCCGAGAAAAGCATCGCATAGACGGTGCAGCCATTTTGCGCAGCCACACGCGAAACGTCGCGATAAAGTGAATCCGGAATCTGCCTTCCCTGGCGCTCCGCCGCGTATGACTTTACTGGTTTGCGCAAAAAATCCAGCGGCAGTTCCAGCGGCTCAATCGGCACGGCAAATTGTGCCTTCCAGTACTGTTCTGCCGCGGCGCTTTGTTGAAGCTGCGCCGGTTTATTCTGCGCTTCCACATACGATTGGAACGAATGGGCGGGCGGCAGAGAAGCTCGCATGCCCACGCTTTCTGCCTCGTACAATTCGCCCAGGTCTTGAACCATGATGCCGCCCGACCAGCCGTCGCACACAATGTGATGTGCGGTGAAGACGATGAAATGCGTTTGCCGGTCTTCGCGCAGGATGACCGCGCGGCACAGTGGGCCTTTTTCGAGATCGAAAGGGACATTGGTTTCCTGGTCCACGTAATGCGCTGTTTCACGTTCGCGTTCCGTGAGTGTCAGCGCAGCAAGGTCCACAGTGGTCACCGGAATTCTGGCAGAAGTGAGTTCGTGCTGTGTTTCGCCATCTGGATCGCAGACAAGCCGCAGCGCCTGATGCCGGTCCACCAACTGTTGCAAAGAGCTTTTCATCGCTTCCACGGAAAAAGCGCCGCGGATACGAAATGCGTGGCACACGTTATAAGCGTTGGACGCTTCAGCGCCCATCTGGACTGACGCCCAGACTTCGCGCTGCGCCTCCGTCATCGGAAAATGGACAGGAGCAGCCGCGGCATCGCCGAAGGGATCAAAATCTACCGGGATGTACGAATTCACATCGCCCACGCTTATTGGACCTCCGCGATCTGCAGGTACTTCCCGGGCCGCGCTGGATCAGGCACGAACCACGCCGGTTTACCCTGGCGGTCCTTGCCCAGCCGTGCGTCTGGCCGCGGCACGGCAGCCTCGTGTGGAAGCTCGCCCGGAAGAAATCCTCCGTGCTGCATTTCAACAATAGTTTCTTTGAAAGCCTTTACAACAAATTCGATGTCAGCATCTGTGTGGGCCGTGGTAAGAAAGCTCGGACGGCCCTCCCACATGTGTATGCCTTTGGCGCGCATGTACGCCCAAAAAAGACTGGCATAAGGAACATCGTGCGGGAATTGGAAGCACATCCAGGATGCGAAATAGGGAATCTGAATGGGGGCGCCGGCGCGGTGCGCAAACTCCAACAACGCGTCCACCAGTTGCCGCGTTTTCAGATTTAAATTGCGCTGCAAATCCGGACTGTTGTCATGCAAATGATTCAGGCAAGCCCAACAGGCGGCCAGCGCCAGTGGATGGCGCACAAACGTTCCGGCAAAAAACGTCATGCCCGCTTCCGGACCGGATGCGTCGTCGTAATTCCATTGTCCACCATCGAGCGCATCCAGATATTTAGCCTTTCCGGCAACAATACCGATCGGAATTCCGCCTCCAATCACTTTGCCATAGGTGGCAAGGTCCGCTTGAATACCAAAATATCCCTGCGCGCCGCGGGGATGCACGCGGAAGCCAGTAACAATTTCATCGAACACCAACGCAGTGCCGGATTCCTGCGTTAGCGTGCGCAGCTCTTGCAGGAATTCCTTCGGCAGCAAATCAGGCCGACGGCTTTGTACCGGTTCCACGAGAACAGCCGCCAGTTCATGCGCGTGTGCGCGAAGAATGTCAAGCGAAGCTGGATCGCCGTAGTCCACCACCAGCACATTGTCGACCGCCGATTGCGGCACGCCTGGGGCGACAGGGCGTGAGCGTAGAACGCCGTTCACATTTTGCGGTCGCGCCAATACCTCATCGAAAATGCCATGATAATCACCGGTGAACATGGCAATCTTGTCACGGCCAGTTACTGTGCGTGCGGTGCGGACCGCCGCAACCACAGCTTCAGAGCCGGTATTGCAAAACGCGGCGCGCTCCATCCCCGTCATTCGGCAAAGCAACTCAGCCACTTTTCCCGCCAGAGGAGATTGGGGGCCAATCTCAAAGCCATTGTCGATCTGCTCGCTTACGGCGCGGACCACAAAATCGGGCCGGTGGCCAAATAGAATGGAGCCAAAGCCGTTCGTCATATCGACGTATTCATTGCCATCTACATCCCAAAGTCTTGAGCCTAGCGATCGCTTTGTAACAATGGGGTAAACCATTTCTTTCCATATCTGGCGGAAGCCTGAAACCGTGCGCGGGTCAGCCAGGTGTGCGCGATGCTCTGCGGTAAGACGTTTGGATTCCTTGGTGAGCGCTGTGTAGCCGGCGATGAGCGCATCGAGCGCTTTTTGTTGCTGCTCCGGCAGCACGCCAGCCACACCTTTTTGCACTGGCTTGTAAGGGCCGAACGCCTGCACTTCAGGCTTTTTGACATTTGAACCGGCAATGGTGGCCGAAACTTTTTCCGGAGCAGGGGCAGTGGCGCTTACCGCAGGCGGGGCAAGGGATGCAGCGGCAGAGGCAGCAGGGATCGCATTGGTTGCGCCAGGATTGCGCAGCAGTTCCAACTGCTTTTCCATGATTTCTAGTTGTTTGCGAACCAGCGCCTCAACTCCGTCTGATGGAATCGAAGTTGGAATAGACGTATGATCGGTCACCGCAGAGCTGGCTGCCGAAATTGCGGGCATGGGAATGTTCAAGGGTGACGTGGTTTCAGTCGTCTGGGAAGTTGCTGGAGCAGGCATATTCGGTGCGAGATGCGCGGCCAGAGCATCCAGGCTGGAAAGCTCTTCGAGCAATTGCCGGAATGTGACATGCACCCCAAAATACTTTTCAATAGCGGTGGAGGCCTGTGTCAACAGCAGCGAATCGAGTCCAATTTCCAGAAATGGCGCTGACGCGATCAACTGATCGGCGGACAAGCCGGAGATGTCACTGAATAGCGTCCTTAGCTTTGCCAGCGCAGCCGTCTGCTGCGAACCCAAAGTATCTTCGGGATTTTGCTTCGGTTGCTGAACTGTCATCGGTTGCTCCTGCGATTCTGTGGGCGTCTTGATTTCACTTGCCGGCGAGGCGTGCTGAGATGTCTCTGCTGGTGGTGAATCGAGCCAATAGCGCTGCCGTTCAAACGGGTACGTTGGCAGCGGGACACGATGGCGCGCCTCATCGCCATGGAAGCCGGCCCAATCCAGGCTGCCGCCTGCGGCCCAAATACGCCCTGCGGCTTCCAGCATGGACCTTATATCCTGCAGTCGCAGGTCCTGCTTGGCGTTCTCCTCGCTCTTGAGTGACGCAACGATCTCCTGCGCTGCTTGTTTGGCGGGATGCTGCCGGGCCAGAGTGCTCAGGGTTTGTCCCGGCCCAACTTCCACCAGGATGTTTGCCGGGTCCTGCAAAAGTTCGGCAATGCCACTGGAAAACCGGACGGCACGGCGCACCTGTTGTACCCAGTAATCCGGGCTGGTGGCTTGCTCGTCAGTGATCCACGTGCCGGTCAGGCTGGAGACAAAAGGCACCTGCGGCGGATGCATCCGGACAGTGCGCACTACTTCGGCAAAGCCCGGCAGCATGGGATCAAGCATGGCCGAATGAAACGCATGCGATGTCGCCAGACGGCGGCACATCACTTTCTTGTCTTCAACCACCGCAGTTAGCGCGTCAATGGCATCGAAAGGGCCCGAAACAACGGTCATACCAGGACTGTTGAGAGCGGCGATCGATAACTTCTCTGTGAGAAGCGGTATCACGTCGGCTTCCGGCAGACGCACCGCCAGCATGCCTCCGGCTGGCAAGTCCTGCATCATGCGAGCGCGTACCGATATGATGTGCAACGCGTCATTCCGCGAAAAGACTCCTGCCACACAGGCTGCCACATATTCACCCAGGCTGTGGCCGATCATCGCTTTGGGCGCTACGCCCCACTGCATCCAGAGTTGCGCCAGCGCGTACTCCACAACAAACAACGCCGGTTGCGTAATGAAGGTTTCCTTGAGCTGCCGCGAAGCTTCTTCTTCATGACCCGCTTGCGGATAGAGCAGCTCGCGCAAGTCGAGTCCTAACAGGGGCCGCAGCACCTCCGCACATTCATCCACCTGCGCCGCGAAAATAGGCTCGTTTTCATACAATCCGCGTCCCATGTTGACCTGCTGCGCGCCTTGTCCGGGGAACAGAAACACTACCGGAGCATCAGCATGTTCGCATTTGCGCGACCACACACGTTTGGGATCGCCGGAAGCCAGTGCCTCTGCGGCTTCAGCGGCGGTCCGAGCTACTGCCGTTTTACGATGCGGGAAGTGACGCCGTCCAGTCTGCAGTGTAAAAGTCGCATCCGCCAGATTCAGAGCAGAACCGCTGGCAGCCAGATGCTCAACCAGGTTGATCGCTGCCTGGTCCAGTGCCGTCTGGCTTCGCGCTGAAATAACGAACAACTGCTCCGTGCGCGCCGGGCTGGATGGATAGCGCTGAGGCGCTTCCTCCAGAACCACATGCGCATTGGTGCCGCCTGAGCCAAACGAACTTACACCGGCGCGGCGCGGCGTTTCCCCCGCCGGCCAATCCGCCAACTTGGCGTTTACGTAAAACGGCGTTTCCGCGAAATTGATTTTGGGATTCGGCTGTGTGTAGTGCAGGCTGGCAGGGATTTTTGCATTCTGCAACGCAAGCGAAGTCTTGATCAGGCCCGCTATCCCTGCAGCGGCATCCAGATGACCGATATTGCTCTTGACTGAACCAATCGCGCAAAACTGGTTACGTTCTGTGCTCAACCGAAACGCCTGAGTGAGCCCGGCGATTTCCACCGGGTCGCCCAGCGCGGTACCTGTGCCATGTGTCTCAACATAGGTGATGCTGGCAGCATCGACGGAAGCCAACGCCTGCGCCATGGCGATTGCCTCTGCCTGGCCATCGACACTTGGAGCCGCAAAGCTGACGCGAGCTGAACCATCATTGTTCACGCCCACGCCTTTGATTACGGCATAGATATGATCGTGGTCGGCCACGGCGTCCGCCAGACGTTTCAGTAACACGACGCCGGTGCCGTTGGAAAAAACTGTGCCTCCAGCTTGCGCATCGAATGCGCGGCAATGTCCGTCAGGGGAGACAATGGCGCCTTCGTGATACAGATAGCCGCGTTTTTGCGGAGCACTGATTGAGACGCCGCCGGCTATTGCCATATCACATTGATAGCCCTGCAATGCCTGGTATGCTTGTGCGACCGCCACCAGTGAAGTTGAGCAAGCGGTCTGAATATTCAGGCTCGGTCCGCGCAGGTTCAATTTGTACGACGTTCGTGTTGCCAGATAATCTTTCTCATTGCCGAGCATAGTCTGCAACGCTGCCGCAGGATTCTCACTGTTTCTCCGCGGCGCTACCACGGCAGGGAAATATGTGTTATTCGCCATACCGGCGAAGACGCCCACGGGGCCGGCATAGGCCAGCGGATCATAGCCCGCATCCTCAAAAGCTTGCCAGGCTGTTTCCAGAAAGACGCGGTGCTGTGGGTCCATTACTTCAGCTTCGCGCGGGTTAATGCCAAAGAAAGCAGCGTCAAAGTTCTCTGCTCCCTCAACTATGCCGCGGGCGCGAACATAATGTGGGCCATTTCGAATTCCCGCTGGTTCATTGGGTGCAAGCTCAAGTTCGTCTAACTCAAAAAAAGAAATGGATTCCTTGCCGGCGACGAGGTTCTGCCAGAACTCCCTCACGTTGCGCGCACCGGGAAAGCGGCCTGCCATACCGATGATGGCCACGCCGTTCAACGAGTTGTCCTGTTCCGGTTGTGACATGTTTCCGTTTTCAATTTTCATTTTCGCGCCGCCTTCATCCGCGCCATGGCTTCCTGCTGTCGGCGTGCCCGGTCGTTCACGGTCTGAACCGCTAAACGCGAATCACCATTTCCGGTGAGTTGCCCGGCCAGCGCCCGCACCGTGGGATGTTGCAGCAGGGTAACAATCGGCAGGCTGCGTCCAAGTGCCTGCTGTAATTTACGGTGTGCCTGCACCAGTAATAATGAGTGTCCACCCAGTTCAAAAAAATTTGCTTCCAGGCTGATGGA
>DATBCN010000746.1:0-1595 GCA_036270475.1 Candidatus Angelobacter sp.
CATGCTCGCCGCCTTCAGGGCCATAAAACATCACCCATACCAGCAGGTCTTCCGTGAAGTCCTCAAAGCGATGGGCCTCGCCCGCGGCGGCAAAGAGCGCGTCACCGGGGCCGAACTGCACACGCTTGCCCTCTACCAGAAACGTGCCCCGGCCCTCGGCGACAATGTAAAGCTCATCGCGCGTGTGGGGTTGTTGCAGGTCCGCACCCTTGGGCGCGTAGATCTCGACTGTCAACGTGCCATGACGGAAGAGTTCGGCGTACAGTTTGCCTTCGCGCGTGGGGATGGCTTTTGCCGCGTCAGTCAGCTTGATGATGCGTGAAGAAGAAAATTCCATTGGGTTTTATGTCGCCCTTAAAGGCCCTGCTTTTATATAGCTCTTTACGATACGACTAAGTCATGTTCGGTTACGTGTGGCCCGGTCAAGGGGCCAAGGCAACATCGGACATCTCGGCGTTCATCGTGTTGGTCCGGAGTTGAGTCTTTCCTGGTCTTCAAAACTCTATGCTCTCGCCCCAGGTTTCCGCAAATACAGTTCGGGCAGGATCAAACCTTCCTGCATATGGTTTATCAGGGCCTTTGAGCCGTCCGATGCCGAGCAGAGCCACCACTCGGACACGCTCCGGAACCTTCAGCAAAGCCTTCACTTGGTCTTCCATAAATCCTTCCATGGCCGCAGTGTCATAGCCCAGTGTTTCAGCGGTCCACATCATGGTAGTAAAGGCGATCATGGTCTGCCGGTTGGCCCACAGATCAAAGGTTGGTTCAACGCCGGCGACCTTTCCCGCCGGACCGCCTAAAAATCCATTGAGCGCTTTGCGGGTTGTTTCCTGCTGCGCCGCGTCATTGAACCCATGCTCATGGGCGATGCGCAACATTTCGTCAACATCGCCGTTTTTCCAGCCCTGCGGATCGCCGCAGGCGACAATAACCACGCTGGCTTCTTCCACCTTAGGCTGCCCGAAAGCCGCCTGGCGCAGTTTTTTCTTCTGCTCGCGGTCGCGGACCACCACAAAGCGCCACGGCTGGATGTTGTAACCGCTGGGCGCTTCCAGTCCGGCGCGGATAATTTTTTCCAGGTCCGCGGTGTGGATGGGCACGTCTTCAAAGCTGGGCGTGGCACGGCGGTCCTTCACGGCCTGGCTCAGCGGTTTCTCTGCGGCGATTTTTGCCATGGTCCTCTCCGGTAAAACCAGACCGCAATTGTTGCACAAGCGATTCAAGGATATCCAGAAGCGGCGGCGATTTATGGGCCAGCCGTTCGGCTGGGCGCGATTGTCCTTTCATTGCGTTTCTCTCGCTTCGCAAAACACAAATGCCTCGGGTTCATCTGCCGTTTGGTGGATTTGGAAAACTAGAACAGGGCGGACCTGCCGCCTCTCCACACAGAATTTATAATGGTGCGCATGGGATTGAGGGCCGCCACGCCAAGACTGAAAGTTATCTGCGCTCTCCTGGCGTTCAGCGCCGCTGGCTGGGTGCAGCAGCCAAAGAAACCGCGCGCTCAATTCAAGGATTTTCCGGTTGAACGCGTTTATGCGGGCGCGCCTGCCAAACCGCGGCTCAGTAGAAACCAGCAAACTTTCCGCACCGTA
>DATBCN010000747.1:0-2164 GCA_036270475.1 Candidatus Angelobacter sp.
GGTGGGCTTTCCGGCGCAACTCAGGGATCAACCGTGCCTGCTGCTCAACCCGGCACGGCAACGCCAGGCAGCGTAGCGGCGCCGGCAAATCCTCCCGCACAAAACCCCAAGCCGCCAATGCGTTAGCTTCCTGATTGAGGATGCCCCCAGGCAAAGGGCGTTCTCAGGAGTTTCCATAATTTTTTAAGAAAAATTTAGGCGTTTTTTTTATCGCAAGTGTGCATTTTGTACAGACTTTAAGGCGCCATTAAGCAAACCATAGCGGGATGGATGCGAACATGGCCTGCTCAGGCCACGATCCGGATGCAGTAGTGCTTTGCGTGGACGATGATCCTGCCGTACTGGACATAACAAAATCACTATTGGAAGTGATCTCAAAGTCCGTGGCGGAACCGCGCTTCCGCACCTGGCTGCTCGGCGTCTTCGCGGGGCTGGGCTCACGCTGACTCTTGTGGGAATCTATGGAGTGGTTTCCTACATGGCTGGCCAACGGACCCGGGAAATCGGGATTCGCGTGGCCCTTGGCGCGCAACGCGGTAGTGTGCTGCGGCTGGTGCTGAATCAGGGAGTTCGTCTGACTGTAATTGGAGCAATCGCGGGAGTAGCAGGCTCGTTGGCCCTCACACACTTGCTGAAAAGCCAGCTATTCAGCATTCAGCCAACTGATCCTGTTACGTTAGCGAGCGCGGCCCTGCTGATGCTTCTTGTGGCGCTCATGGCGTGCTATCTCCCGGCCCGAAGAGCCACGCGCGTGGATCCCCTGGTGGCTTTGCGGCATGAATAATTAAAGATGCACTAGCTAAGCCGATTCTTCTTCGTCATCTAGAACTGGCAGGCTATACAGGGAAACGCTGCCGCGCCGTTCCCGCGCCAGACCGGGCAGCTCGCGCATCAATCGAAAACGGACCTCTTCATGACACTTGGCGCAGGGAGGAAAGGTCTGCCCTTCAATCAGCGTGACTTCATGCGGCAACCGGTGTTGCGCATGAATCACCCGGTAGACCCCGCTTGCGGGGATGGCGTCCGAGCTTTTGTAAAGTAGAACCATTCAGGGTTGCGCTTTTTGAGACAATTAACCCGCCCGAACCATCCCCACCGCTTAATCGATGCAATCGCCACCCGCAAAGTTGGTACAGCCCCCTCGATTTCCATTTCCCGTGATGCCGGCAAGATCCTTCCGTACCAACCGCGGCGTTCCGTAAACGGGAAGTTGGCGGACTGATTCTTCACCTGCCCGTCCGCGAAAAATGCCAGCTAGTGGTTTTCAGGACATGCTTAAATGGTCTTTTTTCTGTAGTTTGCAAAAAAATGCAAAGCTCTGAGCTTTCTGTGCGATGGGTTGCCGTCACAATACCAAACTTGTACATAAGAACGAGCTGCAACTCTGTTAAATCCTTTTAAGAGTCCTGAAAATCGGATAATATGACTGGCGTGTCCATCCGTCTCAAGTGCATTATTTCGCTCGCGGTGGTGTTCGGCATCCTTTATGTGCTGATTTCACCGCTGCCGGAAATGGACGCGACTTATTCTGGAAAATCCGCTCTTAGTCATTTCATCCTAGTAACGCACGCTTTTTTAGGTTTGTTCTTTTTCGCATTTTTAGTGCGTTTCCGTCCTACTGAAGGGATCGCCAATCCGCACGGTGATGTTCTCAACATGCTCTGCGTCAGGCTTTGTTAATTCTCTTTTTCTGACTGGTGCAACAGTCCTTCGCGCCAACGTGGCAACCTGCAGACTTTATCCGTCATTTAGGTCTTTAGCCACTTGCCGCGGACCACGAGTTGATCGCTGGCCAAGCCAAGGGAATTGAAACAATGAAGACGAATGAAGTCATTCAGGCATGGAGGAGCATCCTGAGCGGCAGACGGCCGTCTCTCGCAATCGAGATCACGCGGGAGTGTCCGTTGCGGTGCCCTGGATGTTACGCATATGAAGAAGGACATGTCGGAGGCCTGAATCTGCGGCAGCTTCAAGACAAACGCGGCGACGAGCTGGTAAACGGCGTGCTGGCCCTGGTGGATGAACATCGCCCCTTGCACCTCTCCATTGTGGGCGGTGATCCTCTGGTGCGCCATCGCGAGGTCACCGAACTGCTCCCGCAGCTCAATGCCCGCGGGATTTATGTCCAGATTGTGACCAGCGCTTTCAGGGCCATTCCAGCAGA
>DATBCN010000748.1:0-6177 GCA_036270475.1 Candidatus Angelobacter sp.
GGTGCTGCGTACGGATGTGAGTGGGGATCCGGGATTCACGGAGTTGATTGGGCGGGTGAGGAAGAATGCGCTGGAGGCGTACGGGAACCAGGAAGTGCCGTTTGAGCGGGTGGTGGAGGCGGTGCAGCCGGAGAGGACGCAATCGCGGCATCCGTTGTTTCAGGTGGTGTTGACGTTGCAGAACGCACCCCAGGCAACGCTGGATCTGCCGGAGATCGTTGCAACGGAAGAACCCTTTTCGTCCAAAGCCGCAAAGTTTGATCTGGGGTTTGGTCTCCGCGAACGCCTCAGTTCATCTGGAGATGCGTTGGGTATTGAAGGCGAAGTGGAATACAGCCGCGATCTTTTTGATGATGCCACCGTCAGATCGTTGGTGTCGCGGTTTGTGCAGTTACTTTGCCAGGCGATAAAAGCGCCGGCAACGCGTATGCATCATTTCGAAATTCTTAGCTCAGCAGAAAAACGCCTTTTGCTGGAAAGTTTCAATGATTCATCTCGCCCGATACCGGATTCAACTGTAACCGAAATATTTGAAGATCAGGTATCGCGCACGCCAGATTTGGCGGCGATCGTTCAAGGGGACAGTTCTATTTCTTATCGCAGCCTGAACGAACAGGCGAACGCTCTTGCGCATTACCTGCAGAGTAAAGGTATTGGCCCGGAGTCACTGGTGGGCATAGCGTTCGATCGTTCAGTTGCGATGATGGTTGCCATCCTGGCGGTATGGAAGGCCGGTGCCGCATATCTGCCACTGGATCCGGAGTATCCAGCCGCACGGCTCCAGCACATGCTGAGTGATGCGCAGCCCCAAGTGGTGTTGACGGCCATGAACCTGCCGCGGTTGCCATCCGGTAGTGGCATTGAGTTTATTGCGCTTGATGCGGAGGAGACCATGGCGGCCCTGAAGCTATTACCGTCAGATAATCCAAAGCGGCTGGCGCTGCCGCAGAATGCGGCGTATGTGATTTATACCTCGGGATCTACGGGCATACCGAAGGGAGTGATGGTTTCACACGTTGGAATTCCATCGCTTGCCCGCAGCCACGTAGAAAAGCTCCAACTCACACAACGCTCGCGGGTCTTGCAATTTGCGTCCCTGAATTTCGACGCGTCTTTCTGGGAAATGCTGATGGCGCTGACCACTGGCGCTGCGTTGATTTTGCCGGATGACGAGCGCGGCGGTCTGCCGCTGCAGGACCTTCTGCGCGATCAAAGGGTCTCGCATGCCACACTCACTCCGTCCGTCCTCTCCACTCTTGATCATCAGAGGGATTCCGGCCCTGAAACCTTGATCGTCGTAGGCGAGAAGTGCCCTGCGGAGCTGGTGGCCCGCTGGTCTCGTGGACGCACAATGATCAATGCTTATGGTCCAACGGAAATTACTGTCTGCGCCACCATCAGTAAGCCTTTATCGGGCCATGTTTCTCCACCGATTGGGCTGCCCAACATCAATACCCGTGTTTACGTGCTCAACGCTGATCTTCAACTTGTTCCAGTTGGAGTAATTGGCGAACTGTATATTTCGGGCAAGGGAGTGGCTCGCGGCTACCTGAACCGGCCCGCCCTTACCGCCGGACGGTTCGTCGCTAATCCATTCGCAAATGAGCCAGGTGAAAGAATGTATCGCACCGGCGACCTGGCGCGGTGGCGTGCGGACGGTAACCTTGAATTTATAGGCCGAACCGACGAGCAGGTAAAACTCAGGGGGTTCCGCATCGAGTTGGGAGAGATTGAATCGGCGCTGCGCTCTCTGCCGGAAATAGCCGACACAGCCGTGGTGGTGAACAACGACGAACGGCGAGGAAAGCAAATCGTGGCGTATGTTGTGGGGAATACACAACAGGCCCTTGATCCTGCAGAGGTGCGTTGGAAGCTCGGCAGCCAACTTCCAGCCCATATGGTCCCGGCGGCAATAGCCGTCCTGGAGCGGATGCCGCTCACGGCCAGTGGAAAGATTGACCGCGCCACGCTGGCCAAGCGCGGCATTGAAGAAGAGCGCATCAACTGGCTGACCAGCCCGCGAACGGAGATGGAACAATCGATCGCCAAAGTATGGAAAGATGTTTTGGGTCGAGACGACATTGGAGTTCAAGAGAACTTTTTCGATCGTGGCGGGCACTCTCTTCTTCTTGTCCAGGTCCATTCCAAATTGCAGAAATTATTAACGTCACCCTTGCCTATGGTTAAGCTGTTTGAGCATCCCACAATCGCTTCGCTTGCCGCTTACCTTGAAGGCCAAACAAATAGCCGTGGACAAAAGCTCAAAGATGCCAGGAAGTTGGCAACGAAGGCAATAGCCATTATCGGCATGGCCTGCCGCTTTCCTGGCGCGCCGTCAATCAAACACTTCTGGGAGAACCTAACCCGCGGCATCGACTCTGTGACGGCAGCTTCGGAAGAAGAACTGTCGTCGCTGCCTCCGGACGTCATCCAGAGTCCCGGCTTTGTAAATGCCACGGGGCGGCTCAAGAACATTGAGCTTTTTGATGCTGCGTTCTTTGGCTTGAGTCCGGCTGAAGCAACGGCAACTGATCCTCAACAGCGTCTCTTGTTGGAGTGTGCATGGGAGGCGTTGGAATCGGCAGGCCACAATCCGCGCGGGCAAAGAATCGGCGTGTTTGCCGGTGCCGGAGAAAGCCATTACCGGGATCTCTTGCGTGGTGACACGGCCTTGGCCCGCTCACTCGGGGAGTTGCAATTACTCATTGGCACGGGCAAAGACCACATTGCGCCCCGGCTTTCGTATCTGCTCGATCTCCGCGGGCCGAGTGTGCCGGTAAATACCGCATGCTCCACCTCGCTGGTTGCAGTCCATTTGGCTTGCCAGAGCCTGATGAGCGGCGAATGTGAAATGGCCTTGGCGGGCGGTGTATCCATTGCTCCGCAGACCGGATATACGTTTGAGGAGAATGGAATTCTTTCCCCTGATGGCCGCTGCCGTGCCTTTGATGTGAATGCCCGGGGCACAGTGCCGGGCAGCGGGGCAGCGCTGGTTCTGCTTAAGCCTTTGGAACAGGCGATTGCGGACGGCGATCACATCCATGCTGTAATCAAGGGCTCGGCCATTAACAATGATGGGAATTTGAAAGTAGGTTATACGGCCCCCGGAGTTGAGGGGCAGCGCCGTGTTATTGAGCAGGCGCTGAGTAACGCTGCAGTCAATCCCAGCCAGCTTTCTTATGTTGAAACGCATGGTACCGGAACTCCACTGGGTGATCCCATTGAGATTGAAGCGTTGCGGCAGGTGTTTACCGGCAACGGAGCCGGTTCCTCCATCCAGAAAACTTGCGCGATCGGGTCCGTTAAAACGAATATCGGACATTGCGATTCTGCGGCAGGCATTGCTGGGTTGATAAAAGCAGTGTTGTGCCTGGAACATTGCACGCTCGTTCCCAACCTGCATTTCGAAAAGCCAAACCCGCAACTTGACCTGGAGCATGGTCCGTTTTATGTAAGTACGCAGACAGGACCCTGGGAGCCAGGGCCGCGGCTGGCTGGTGTAAGTTCATTTGGTATTGGCGGCACGAATGCCCATGTCGTGCTGGCAGAAGCGCCGTGCAATCAAGTTTCGGGCCGGTCTCGTTCTTGGCAGGTGCTCACGCTTTCGGCCCGCACCGAGTCTGCGCTGGAAAACAAAAAAGCTGACTTGGTAAATGCGCTTCTGGAGTGCCCGGATCGTTCCCTGGCTGATGTTGCGTTCACGCTGAACAGCGGGCGGCAATCTTTTCCTGTCCGGCAATCTTTTATTTGCGGCAATACTGCTGACGCTATTGCCGCGATCAACGGGAAAAAAGAAAAACCTTCTCGCGCTGGCGCTCAGGACCGTTCCGTGGTTTTTCTTTTTCCCGGCCAGGGCAAAGCCTATGTTGATCTGGGAGCTGATCTTTACCGCGATGAAACCAGCTTTCGCGAAGAAGTTGACCGTTGCTGCAATACGCTGATACCGCTCATCGGCGCAGATTTGCGCGACTTCATGTTTGCCAGTGAACGCGGCGTCGATTCCCGGATTTATCGGCCATTGTTCTGGCAGCCTGCTCTCTTCGTGGTTGAGTATGCGATGGCGCAACTATGGATGTCATGGGGCATACAGCCAGCGGCAATGATCGGCCACAGTCTGGGTGAGTATGTAGCGGCCACGGTAGCCGGCGTGCTTGAACTGGATGACGCTCTGATGCTGGTTGCTGAAAGGGCCCGCGGGACTGAAGACCTGAAACCCGGCGCCATGTTGGCTATTCCCGCCAGTGAGAATGAAATTCGCCCCTATATAAAGGATGGGATTTCCCTGGCTGCCGTCAACGCGCCGGAACTGTGCGTCTTGGCTGGTCCAACCGATGAAATTGAAAGACTTAGCCAACAAATTGCATTTCTGAATCCTATCCGGCTTGAAGCGAGTCACGCCTTCCATTCGGGACTGGTGGAACCGCTTATGGAGCGGCTCACAAGAGCGGCAGGAGGGCTGAGATTAGGCCGTCCTGAGATCCCTTATCTTTCTAATGTTACTGGAAGATGGATAGACGAAAGGGATGCCACCAACCCCGGCTACTGGGCGCGGCATTTGCGCGGTACAGTCCGGTTCAATGATTGTTTGCAGGAAGCGCTAAAAAAACCAAACTGCATTCTGCTTGAAGTGGGGCCAGGCAAAGTACTGAGCGAGTTGGCGCGACGGGCTTATCCTGAGATCGCCTCTTTTGCTTCCACGGCTGATGGTCCCAGTGGACGCGCGCTGGCTGAGGCAGTTGGAAGACTGTGGAGTGAAGGCGTTGAGATTGACTGGCTTAAATATTATGCAGACGAAAAGCGGCAGCGTGTCCCTTTGCCCACCTATCCCTTTGAGCGGCAGAGATATTGGGTTGACACAAAGGTCGTGGGATCTGAAGGAGAATCTGATCCGCTCGCCTTCAAGGCTTCTCTGGAGAACTGGTTCTTTACTACCAACTGGAAGAGAACTAATCCACTGCGCAAGGCAATCGAAAAAGGCACTCAACACTGGCTTGTTTTCTCTGAACCGGAAGGCATAGGAGCAGAGATTGCAGAAATGCTCCGTAAATCCGGGCAATCCATGGTGGAAGTGCGGCGAGGCGAGTCCTTGCAGAATGGAAATGGCCCTCAGCTAATTTGTCCCAGCAATCCCGAACACTATCAGCGGCTTTTTCAGTCCATTGAAAATGACTTGGCTTTGCGCATTGTCTACGCGTGGGATTTAGGTAATGAAAGTGGGATTGACGCTGTCTCGGGATTCAACAATCTAATTTATCTGGCGCAGGCGCTGGGTTCCTTGGCAAAAGTTGGCCCCGCGCGGCTCGCCGTAATTACCCACGGTTTACATCGTGTTCTTGACGAAGAAATGCTTCCATACCGCGACTCTGCCATGTTGGGCTTGGCCCATGTTCTGCCAAAAGAGATGCCCGCGGTCCATTCCCAAAACATTGATCTGGATGCAGGAGAGGCTGGAACCATGCGTCGGCAAGTAAACTCTGTGCTCGCAGAGCTAGCTTCCGAATCGAGTGATCCGCTGGTGGCATATCGCGGCGGGCATCGTTGGCTTCCCATCGTGGAGCAGGTCACTCCTGCGGTCAACGGCACGGACCATTTTAAGCGTGGCGGTGTTTATGTGATGACCCACGCGCTGCAGGAAATAGGTTTTGCCCTGGCGGAGCACCTTGTCCGTAACTTCGAATGCAAGGTTGTCATGCTGGATCGATTGTTCTTTCCCAGGCCCGAAGAATGGGATCGATGGGTAAGCGAACAGGGGAAAGATGACCTCATCTCGCGCAATATTGGGCGCCTGAAAGAAATGGCTGAGTCGATCACAGTCCTGAGTGTCGACGCTGCTGATCCCGATAAATTGAAAGGCATTAAAGAGCGCGTTGAGCGTGAAGTGGGAGCTGTGCAAGGTGTTTTCCACCTCGATAAGCCCGCTCAAACCGGGCTTATCCTGGGAAAGGCGGCGTCATCCTCCGCGGCTCTTAACAAAGAGCTGATGGAACTCACTGCACTGGAAGCAGCATTCCCGGATACGTTTCTCCTGCTCTTTTCAGAAAACCTGGCCGAGAGTGGCGGCATTGGACAGGTGGATCAGGCTGCGCGTTGCGCGATGATTACCCACTTCGCGCAAAAAAGATCGGCAAGCGGCAGTCCAACTCTCGCATTACAACTTGGCACCAGAGCGTGGAGCGC
>DATBCN010000749.1:0-3966 GCA_036270475.1 Candidatus Angelobacter sp.
CCACCCGATGCCCCGAACGCAACTCCCGGTTTACAATCGGTGGGCCATGAAAATTTTTCATCCACTAGGTTTGGTTTTATTCCTTGCCGGAGCAACAGCCGCCGGTTTTATCACCTCCACTCTGCACGCCTCAACACCGGAAGAGCAGGCGGTCCTGGCGCCAGTAATGGCAATGTTTGAGGGCATGTCAAAACGCGACGCCGCCGCCATTAAGAAACCCTTGCTGCCCGGCGGCATAATGGTGCTGATGCGTGATGGTAAGCCCGTCCAAATGACGTTTGAATCTTTTGCTGATCGGGTGGGACAACCTGGTAAGACTCAAATTCAGGAACGCATTCACGATCCAGTCATTCGCATCGACAATGATCTGGCCGTGGTGTGGGCGCCCTTTGAGTTCCTGGTGGATGGCAAGGTGGACCATTGCGGGACAGATTTGTTCAACCTTGTTCGTGCCGATGGAAAATGGCTCGTGGCCAGCATCGCGGATACCGGTCGAAAAGATTGTTCAGCCAGGTAAGCCACGCTGATGCATCATTCGCGCCAGCCCTACTCTGCTGCTGCCGTTCATTTCGCCTACTGCGGCACTCCATTGGGAAACAATTTCAGCAGAAACTCCTTGTCGGCGGCCATCGGCTTAAAGCGATCAAACTCCGCCTCTTCCTTCCACTGCTTATCAAAATCATTCGGACTGATTGCCTTGGCCCTGGCAAACTCCTCCAGTGCTGCCGCTTTGTCTCCCGTAAAATAGTCGAGGAACGCCAGCGTCATATGTCCGCCAGCTCGGTTCGGCGAATATTGCAACGCCTTTTGTGAAGCCGCCCGCGCCTTCTGCATGTTTCCCGCCTCAAGCGCTTTGAAAGTCTGGTCGCCATAGTTGTACGCCAGGTTCAAATCCAGCAGCCGCCGCAGTTCCGTAAACGGATCAGGGTTGTCATCCACGTTGATATAAACGCAGCGGTCGTTATTAATGTTGCGCCCGCCCAGCTTTTTCACCACCAGCATTGACGCCGACTGGCGGCCACGCGCATCGCCACCTACCGCGTCTCCGGCCTTGAGTGCGGCAAAGAGCTTCTCTGCCAGTTCGCCTTGCGTGGATTCAAACGCCTTGCCCATGGCCTCCGGCACCTGTGCGCCCACCAGAATGTTTCCCTGTGCCGACCACGTTTTTCCCTGGCGGTCACCTGCCCACTTGGGAGCGTTCGGCCCGGTGTAAGCCGCAACATTTCCCTTGGCATCCACGATTGCCACTTGCCGCCCGTCTTTGCCCTCAAACTTGTCATCGGCAAGGATCTTTTTCAGGACTTCCGGCGCTGTCAGTCCCTGGCGTAGCAAGTCCAGTGCCTGTTGTCCGTAGCCGACGTTCACATTCGCCTGCGTCGCCACCGCCCCAACATCGGCCATGGCCCACGGCACCACCGAGCCGACGGAAAAATAGCGCGAAGCCACGGCCACGCCCATTTCGCCGGTTTGCGGATCAATCGCCACAATGGAAAAAGTGGAAACCGGCGGTAGCGTCTGCGAGATCACAGCCCTGCTGGCCGCAAAAATTAAAATCACCAACAGCAAATATTTCTTCATCGCGCTAACTCCCTGATCTGGAACTGAAAATCCCCTGCCTCTTTTTCTCGGATTCCTCATATTTGGTTCCTTCGCGGCCTTTGCGTCTTCGCGGTAAATTTATGCCTGCACTCCCAAAAAATACGCCAATAACACAATCGCCAGTACGCCAAAAGACACCAGAGCATACTTCAAATCGCGTTCGCGCAAAAACTGTATACAGGCCACCACGATCCGCAGCACCGGAGTGGCCAGCAGCACCAACAGACCACCGGCCGTCACTTTCGCGCCCCAGGGAGCGACGGACTGCAGCATCAGACCGCCCACGATCAGGGCCAGAGCGGCATACGCGCCCAGTTTCAGCGTGTGTGACAAGACCCGGTCAGCGGCAACATCCTGGCGGCTCACTGGAAACCTCCTGTCAGCAGCTTGTAGATCATCTGTATGGCCAGCCAGCCAGTAATGCTGACCACCAGAATCAAAATGTAGAATGACCGAACTTTGGACGAGATGCGGGCGCCCAGCATGGACCCAGCAAACACGCCGGCAACCAGAGGTGCGGCTATATCGGTGCGCACATCGCCCCGTCCCCAATAAACATAGGCGCTGGTAGCGGCTGTAACGCCGATCATGAAATTGCTGGTGGCCGCGGCCACGCGCAACGGTACTTTCATGAACAGGAACATCACCGGCACCTTGATCGGCCCTCCGCCAATGCCCAGCAGACCGGAGAAGCCTCCCGCAATGAATGAAGCAGCCAGCCCCACTGGATAATTCCGCGGCGTGTAGTCCGGCACGCTCTCTTCCCGTTTGGCGTTTCGTGAAGCCCATGCCTTCTTGATCATCGACCCCGAGCTATAAAGGAGAAAGCAGGCAAACAGCACAGCCAGCGTGCGGCGGTTGACGGAATGCGCCACCAGCGCGGCAATCAGAGCTCCGGCCGTGGTGGCCAGCTCCAGAGTCATGCCCAGCCGAACATCAGTAACATGCCGCTCCACATACAAAGCAGAAGTTGCCGTGGAAGTGGCGATCACGCAAAGCAGCGTCACGCCAATGGCCTGGTGCATGGGCAGGCCGAAATAGATGGCCAGCAGGGGCGTAATGATAATGCCGCCGCCAACGCCGGCCAGCGCGCCAAAGCCGCCCGCGCAAAAGCCGATCAGCATCAGCAGCAGGATTGCCGCCAGCGCCATTATGCCTTGTCTCGCAACATCAGAATATCGTCGCCCCCCGGATCTTGTTCCGTCTCCGCGTGCAGGACCGACCGCACTGAACCAAGCACAACAATCACGGCAATCACCATCATCAACGGCACCCGCTCACCCTGGACCAATCCTTCCACCAACGCAATCAGCGGAACAATCAAACTGATGCTGGAAAGCTGGTACGGCTGCAACGTCTTCAGCAACCAATAGTAAATAACAAAAGCCGCTGCCGATCCAAAGATGGTAAGAAAGGCCATGGCCACCAGCGCCGTCCCGGTCCACCGGGGATGCCGGTGCGCCTCCAATGCCCACGTCCCCCAAAACAGCGCAACTGACCCAAACAGCAGTTGCAATCCCGTGGCGACCACGGAGTCAACATCGCGCAATCTCTGTTTCGCATAAACTACTGACCACGCGCTGAGTGACATGGAGAGCAGCACCGCCGCGCCTGCAATCAGGGCCCAATGGCTCTTGCTCAAGTCCGCGTAGAAAAGCGTAAGCAGTCCGCCAAACGCGATCACCATGGCATAAACAGCCCGTCGCGGGACCTTGCGATGCATCATCGCCGGCGTCACCAGTGAGACCGCCAGCGGCATGGCGGAATAAAGAACAGCCGTCATTGACGAGGTGACATACTGTTCCGCCCAGAAGAGCAGGCCGTACGGCACGGCCATAATGCTCAGGCTCAACGTGAAAATTGCATTCCACTGCTGTCCATCCGCTGGCCAGCGTCTTTTTTGCAGCACTGCCACCACTAGCAAGCACAGGCCCGCAGCAAGAAAGCGCAACGCGGCCGCCTCAAGGGGAGGTACATCACGGACCACCAATCGTATCGCCAGCCACGTGCTTCCCCAGATCAGGCACAGAGAGATATAGCCGGCCCACTGACTGCGAGTGAACGGCATGTTTTCCTGAGTGTGCGGTGCCATGGAAGAAATCAGTCTATCTGATTGCTCAAACATTGTGCCCATCACGGTCTCAGCACCAAAAGAAAAAAGGCACGGCTGCCCGTACCTTTCGATTTGCATGTGCCAAGTTTTATTGCGAACTGGGAGCGTGGCTTGGCATCTGGCTGCTGGCCACATTCTTGGGCGTGGAGAGATACCCGGTCACGGTGTTCTTGTCCACGGTGTTCACCACCACCTCAAACAGCGCGCGCTCTCGTCCGGTATAAAACTGCAGCGGCTCGTTGATGGTGCGGTCT
>DATBCN010000750.1:0-3197 GCA_036270475.1 Candidatus Angelobacter sp.
GCCCGGCGCGGGGCGCGTTACCGGCAAGGCGAAACCCGCGGCGATCAGCCAAATAAATCCTGGAAACCTCGTCAGAGGAATCAGGAACAAGAACTTCGGAAAAAATGGCAAGTTCAGCCAGCTCAGTTCACCGGCGGCTGCCAGCACCAGGCCGAGAACCACGATCCATTTGGGCAAGAGCCGCCGGAATGCGGCAGCTACGCTTACTCCCGCGATCAACAGTCCCATGGGGACCGAGAAGCCCGGCCCGCCGAAAACATATGCCAGAAAATACAACGGCGGCAGAATTGAAGGGGTATGGGCCACGTCAGGACGCGTCATGGCCCACATAACGAGATGAGAGATCGAGCTGTCAAATACCGTGAAGAAGCCGCCGAAGAGCGAGATGTATGGCCCAGCAGCGCTGATGCCCAAAAAGCGCAGACGACTCACCATCGTGGCGGTATAGATGCCCAGGGGAATCATTGCGCCGAATTGCAGACTGGCGCAGATCATTACCTGCGTTGAATGGTCCTGAAAGTAGGAGGTGATGACACTGGCTGGTTCCCACGGTCCGGGGAACCATGGCGGTTTTACGCCGAATGGGATTCCGAATCCGCTTACAGCGCACAGCGCGGCAATAAACAATACGGTATAAACAATGGCCAAAGCACCGAGGTTTGGACCACGATGACGGATGGTTTGCATAGAAGGCCCCTTTTCACATTCCGAATTTTCAATTTAATTATATAATATAATAATTACAAAATGTAATGATATAATGAAAAATATGGAAAAACCGAACGACGAAAGCTCCATGCCTGCCGAAGGCAGTGCCTCAGCCTCGTTTCTGCTGGCACAAATCGGCTCACATGCAGCCGCAAAATTTGCGGAACGATTAGCGCCTCTGGATTTCACCCCGGCGCATGCCGGCATTCTCAGGATCCTGGGCAGGCGCGGACCGCTTACACAACAGGCGCTCGCCGGTATTTTGGGTATGTTCGCCAGCCGCCTTGTGGCGCTGGTGGACCAGTTGGAATCCCGCAGACTTATTGAGCGCCGTGACAATCCCGAGGACCGTCGCAGCTATGCGCTCCACCTCACGGAAAAAGGGCGCGTTGCCCTGCAGTCCATAGGACGAGTTGCACGCGAGCATCAGAAAGCTCTGTTAGCAGCTCTCAGCATTGACGAGCAGCGCCAACTGGCTCAACTTCTGCAGCGAATCGCCGATGACCAGAGGCTCACGCGCGGAGTGCATCCTGGATATGCCCGGCTGAAAAGTTGACAGTGGTCTCAGTTTTATAGCTTGCTGGGATTTCCACAGAGCTGCGCCATTTCCACAAGCGTTTACCAGCAAGGCGGGTATTCCATGGCGCGAGATTCTCAAGCACAATAAGGACTGACGGCAGCCATGACCACGCTCAGCGACTTTAAAGAAACGGTGCGGCAGCAGGCGGACATTGTCCGCGTGATTGGCGACTACATCCAGCTCAAGAAGGCCGGAGCGCAGAATTTTGTTGGACTGTGTCCGTTTCATGGAGAGAAGACGCCATCGTTTTCTGTCCATGCGACGCGGCAGTTTTTTCACTGCTTTGGCTGCGGCAAGTCCGGCGACGTCTTTAAGTTTGTGCAGGAGCGGGAGCAGATCAGCTTTCCCGAGGCGATCAAGTTAGTGGCGGAGAAGATGGGTATTCCGCTGCCCAAGATGCAGTACAGCTCTGAAGGCGAAGCGGAAGACGCACAGAAACGCGGCCGGCTGATTGAGATGCATGATCGCGCCTGCAAGTTTTTTGAAGACCAGCTCAGACGGCCGGAAGGGGCGCAGGCCCGGGAATATCTGGCCGGACGCGGACTGAAAGAGGAGACGATCAAGACGTTCCGCATTGGCTTTGCGCCGGATTCAGGTTTTACGCTTAAAGACCGGCTGAAGGCCGACTTTACCGAGGAACAGATGCGGGCTTCCGGGCTGTTTGCCTGGAAGGAAGGCGCGGAGGGCGCTACTGGCGGCCCAGCAACACCCGCGATGTATTCAAAGTTCCGCAACCGGATCATGTTTCCGATAGCCAATGAAAACGGAAAGATTATTGCATTCACTGGGCGCACGCTGGCGAAAGACGAAAAGTCCGGACCGAAATACATGAACTCTCCGGAGACGTCGATCTATTCCAAAGGCCGCGTGCTGTACAACCTTGACCGAGCCAAAGAGGCAATCCGCAAATTGGGTTACGTGATTATTGTGGAAGGGCAGATGGACTGCATTGCCGTGTATTCCGCGGGCTTTCATAACGTGGCGGCAAGTTCAGGCACGGCGTTTAGTGAGACGCAGGTGCGGCTGCTGGGACGCTTCAGCAAGGATATTGTCGTGAATTTTGACCCTGACACGGCGGGCGCGGCGGCGACGGACAAGTCACTGGGGATGCTGCTGGAAGAGGAGTTCAATATCCGCGTGCTGCGGCTGGAGACGGGCTTTGATCCAGATTTGTTTATCCGCAAGAATGGCGCGGAGGCGTATGCGCGGGCGCTGAAGGGATCGGCAAAATATTTTGATTACCTGGTGGAACGCGCGTTGAAGCTGTTTCCGGTGCGAAGCCCGGAGGGAAAGAAGAACGCAGTCAATTTTCTGCTGCCGCATATCCATCGCGTGCCCAGCCGGATCGTGCGCGACGAACTGGCGAATGACATCGCGCAGAAATTGAACATCGATACAACGGTGTTGCGGCAGGAATTTAAATCGGCGGCGGTGAGCCGGGCGGTAAGCGGTCTGCGAAATACGCCCGATGCGGACGTTACGCCGGCGGAAAAAGTTCTGGTGCGGGCGGCGTCGTCCATGGTGGAGGATGAGGCTGAGTTGCGTCGCATGGCGCTGGATGCTTTGGCAGAAGAGCGTTTGCACTCCGGATTGACTTCGGAAGCCTTGCTGGAAGCGCTGTTACAGAATGCGCTGGCCGCGGAGCGCGGCGAGGACGCTGTTGATCCGATGCTGTTGCCGATGGACGAGGCTGACCGGCAGCGGTTGGCGAAAATACTGATGCGGGAAAGTGAGCCGCTTACGGCAGAGCTGCTGCAAGGGACGCTGGAGGCGCTGCGGCATCGGGTGCAATTGAGCCAGCGCGAGGGCGAGATTAAACGAGGAATCCTGGAAGCCGAGCGCAAGAACGATATATCGGCGCTGCTGCGGTTGAAACAGGAAAAACTGGAGCTGGACAGAAAGCTGGCGG
>DATBCN010000751.1:0-2472 GCA_036270475.1 Candidatus Angelobacter sp.
ACAGTGATAATGGCGTTTTTATGGACCAGTTTTTTGCCAAGGCCGACGTGCAGGGCCATGCCGTCTCATTTACCACGCGGCAGCTTCATGGCATGTGGTATGAATTCAAAGGCAAGTTTGACCGGGGATCGGCCAAGACCAAGGCTGATGACGGCTATTACATTCTCCGCGGCTCGTTGAAAGAGTTCACCACGAACGCCGACAAAAGCATCGGCACGCGATCACGCGATGTTGAATTCAAACTGCTGGCCCAACCGCCTGATGATTCCGACCAGACAGCGCCGGCCAAAGACAAAAAGCCGAAGAGTTAAGGGCCGGGCAGCGATGCACTCTTTTTAGCAAAACGCTTTTCTCGCCGGTGTTAACCCGGCCCTGGAAGTCGCGCAAACCTTCCGCGGTTCCCTGTGTCTCTCTGTGGTAAAAAAGAAACGTGGCCAACGGAATCAAATCTTTCTTCCTCAACGGGCCGGCAGGACGGCTGGAAGCCCTGTTGAATGAAGGCCAGCCAGGCGCGACGCATGCGGCGCTGGTCTGCCATCCGCATCCGCTGTTTGGCGGCACCATGCACAACAAGGTTGTGTACCACGCCATGAAAACGCTGAGCGGATTCGGCTTTCCGGTTTTGCGTTTCAATTTTCGCGGCGCGGGCATGAGCGAAGGTGAGCATGACAAAGGCCAGGGCGAGCAGGATGACGTGCGGGCAGCGCTCAACTGGCTTGAAGCCGAGCTTCATCTGCCAATTATCTTCTGCGGATTTTCCTTTGGCGCGGCAACCGGGCTGCGGACGGCATGCAAAGATGCGCGCGTGGTTGGCTTGATTTCGCTCGGTACTCCGGTCGGCGTGGAAGGCCGGGCTTATACGTATCAGTTTCTCAAAGACTGCACCCGGCCCAAGCTGTTCGTCAGCAGCTCGCGTGATCAATACGGCCCGCCGGAGATTCTTAAGCAGGTAGTGGACGCCGCGCCGGAGCCCAAAGAACTGGTGATCGTGGAAGGCGGCGACCATTTCTTTGCAGGCCATCTGGCGGAGATGCAGACGGCCATCCATGATTGGGTCAGCAAGCTGTTCAAGCCCGGACGGCAGGCGGAAGCGAGCTGATGTCGATTGGCCACACCATGCGCTCCGCGGCGCGGGAGATATTTCTCCATGCGCTGGCAGAGGCCAGCATTGAAAAAGCTTTTGAGCGCCATGTGCATTACCGCCGCGGAGTGCTGCGTGTCCGCGATGACCTGTTTGATCTGAGCTCCTACAGCCGGACCGTCTGCATTGCCTTTGGCAAGGCGGCGCACCGCATGGCGGAAATTCTGGCGCGCCAGGTGGGGCCCACCGTTGAGGGAATCATCGTGGACCCCAACCGGCAGGCCTACCAGCTTCCCGGCTATCGCTATTTTGCAGGCGGACATCCGCAGCCGAACCAGGAATCGGTGCGCGGGGCGGAGGCGGTGCTGAAGACGCTGGCCGCGTTGAATCCGCAGTCGCTGGCCATCTTTCTTATAAGCGGCGGCGGATCAGCAGCGGTGGAGAAAGCGGCGGACCCGGAGATCACTTTGCCCGATTTGATCGCCACATACAAAACGCTGGTAAATTCGGGAGCGCCTATCGCGCAGATCAATGCCGTGCGCAAACATCTTTCCGCCGTGAAAGGCGGACGCATGGCCCAGGCTGCCGCCGGCGCTGCGCAGGTTTCAATTCTGGTTTCTGACGTTCCGGAGAATGCACTGGACTCGCTCTCATCGGGGCCGACCATGCCGGATTCCAGCACGGTGGAAGATTGCTACCGCATTGTGCATGAACACGAGATGCTGGCGGATTTTCCGGCGTCTACGCGTGAGCTGTTTGAGCGCCGCGCGCTGGAGGAAACCCCGAAGCAGGATGACGCAGCGTTTACACGGTCACGCTGGTGGAAGGTGCTCTCGAACGAGACGGCGGAGAAGGCGGCAGCAGCGGCGGCGGCAAAGCATGGCTTCGCTACCGAAATTGACCATAGCTGCGATGACTGGGATTATGCACGCGCAGCCGATTATCTGCTGGAGCGGCTGCGCACGCTGCGGCGCGGCGCGGCAAGAGCATGCATTGTTTCCGGCGGCGAGGTCACGGTGAAGGTCCCGCCGAATGCGGGAACAGGCGGGCGCAACCAGCATTTTGCCCTCTACTGCGCGCAGAAAATTGCCGGGGAGAACATTGCGGTGCTAAGTGCGGGAACAGACGGCATTGATGGCGTGAGCCCTGCCGCCGGGGCCGTCGCTGACGGCACAACACTGGAGCGGGCGCGGCAAGCAGGATTGGATGTGGCTGCCCACTTCAACAGTTTCAATGCATTTCCTCTATTCGAAAGACTGGGCGACACAATTCAGACGGGACCGACGGGTAACAATGTGAGGGACTTGAGGGTGTTACTGGCGTGGTAAGTTTTTCTTTATCCCGACCCTGAGCTTACTGAAGAGGGGGAACCCTTATAGTGACTATGAGTT
>DATBCN010000752.1:0-1943 GCA_036270475.1 Candidatus Angelobacter sp.
ATTGGCAGACACGCCTCAATCGTCTGCAGTACGGCGGCGTTTTCGCTGTTAGAGTCACCCATTTTCGATTGAATATCTAGGAGGACTTCGCATATGACGAAGCGGAAATTCCCTGTTTTTCAACTGGCACTCGCGACGCTGCTCTTATCCGGAATGGCGTTTGCTCAAGTCACCGATCCCGGCGTTCGTGCCGGCGCAGCTGGAGCTGGTGGGGCCGTGGCATCAGTAGCAGCAAATAACCCCGCGGGCAGTTTGGCTTTCTTCAATGACTCGCTCGATACGTTTAAAGAAGTCGATTCAGTTTCCGGCACTATTGAAGCTGGCAATGGCCTTGGACCACGTTTTAACTCCAGGAGCTGCGCTTTTTGTCATGCACAGCCGGCAGTCGGCGGCAGCAGCCCGGCAACCAATCCCCAGGTAACGGATGCAACCGCGGACGGCGCCCGGAACACCATTCCTACGTTCATCACGTCAACCGGACCGGTGCGTGAAGCGCGTTTCCCGTTTTTCTTTGACGCCAACGGCAATCCTAACGTAAACGCACCCAACGGGGGAGTTGAAGACCTATTCACCATCACGGGCCGCACGGACGCCGGCGCCTGCAACATTGCGCAGCCCAGCTTTGCCCAGGCCCAGGCGACGGGAAACATTATCTTCCGCATTCCTACGCCGGTCTTTGGCGCGGGACTGATGGAGAACATTGACGACGCAACCCTGCTGGCCAATCAGGCTGCGCAGGCCGGCAACGGCATTGGCGTGAGTGGGACATTCAATCACAACGGCAACGACGGCACCATCAGCCGCTTTGGCTGGAAGGCGCAGAACAAATCGCTGCTGATTTTCGCGGGTGAAGCGTACAACGTGGAACAGGGCGTCAGCAATGAAGCTTTCCCCACGGAACGCCCATTGCCCGGCGAAGACCAGACGGGAACCGGACTGCCATCCAATTGCCGCATTAACGGCACGCCTGAAGACCACACCAATTTCAACACCACCAATCTCGGCACATCGAGTGACGTGGTGAAGTTTGCGATCTTTATGCGCATGACCGCCCAGCCGACACCATCAACCACGGTGCCCGGTGGCTCGGCCTCCATCAGCCGTGGCCGCACCTTGTTCAGCGCTGTTGGTTGTGCGGTCTGCCACACTGCGTCGTTGACTACTTCAGCGTCTGCCGTCACGCCAGGTTTGGGTGGCGCGGTCGCCAACCTGTTCTCCGATCTTGAGGTCCATCACATGGGCACAGGGCTGGCGGACAACGTTTCCCAGGGTGGAGCAGGCGGAGATCAGTTCCGCTCAGCGCCATTGTGGGGACTGGGCCAGCGGATCTTCTTCCTGCATGATGGCCGCACCAACAACCTGATCACAGCCATCAATGCCCATGGCAGCAATGGGTCGGAGGCGAACACCGCGCTCAACAACGCCGCCGCCCTGAGCCTGGCCGATCAGCAGAACCTGATTAATTTCCTGCGCTCGCTCTAAATTCAACCGAGCAATTGTTTGTCTGCGGATGGCGTTCCTGCCATCCGCATTTTTTGGTGCTTGCAGCAGTCAAGTTCCAAAATGGGACTTAATTTCCCAAAATAGAACTATTCCAAAAAATCGCACTACATTAAAAAATCTTTAACTATTCTGGTTGACGCGCAAAGCAGAGTTGATGTATTTTCTCTGCGCACCTCGCTCAGCGCCGAGCATTTTTTTGGCGAGAATTGAGCGGCGACAAAAACGTCACTCCGTCCACTTATGGCAGACAGTCTCAATCGTCTGCAGTGCGGTTCCAGTTCCTGGTGGTCGCAACACGCAGCACATGTACGCCAGGAGTTTTTTTCGACAACATTTCAACCTCACCGTTTTTGCCGGACTTTGCTTTTTGCAGACAAGCCGTATTTGGTCTGGGCTCCGCAACTCTGGTTGATTCCCCGTAGCACAGGTAGAAGACGAAG
>DATBCN010000753.1:0-3821 GCA_036270475.1 Candidatus Angelobacter sp.
ATCCAGCCCCTTGCCTAATTGCCGCAATGCTTCATCTACTGACTCGGTCGGAGTGCCCACGCCGATCCTGAAGTGGTCTCGGCCTTCAAAAAAGCTTCCCGGAACCACCGTGGTCTCAAAATCATGGCGCAGCCTGTCGCACATTGAAGCTACGTCCCCGCGTTTCAGTCGGGGGAAAGCCACGGTCCCATGCTCCGGCCAGAAACACTCAAGATCGTCACGCGACCGCAGAAAATCGCGCAGAAGTTTACGGTTCGAGTCCAGCAGGGTCTTTGCTCGGGCGGCAATTTGCGGCAGCTTAGCAAAAGCCATCACGCTCAGCAGTTCCGCTGGATGAGCGAAAGTGGCGCCGTGCAGATCATTGATGCGGAACATGCGCCGGGCCAGTTCGGGCGGGGCCAGGACCCATCCGCAGCGCAGTCCGCTCAGGCCATACGCCTTGGTCAGGCTGTTGGTAACGATGAAACGTTCCGGGTCAATATGAAACGCGCTCGTGGGAGAAGCCTCAAACAACATCTCGCGATAAACCTCGTCCACCATAACGTAGGCCCCAAATTTGCGCGCAATTTCTCTGAGTTCGTGCAAGGTGGTTTCTGGAACCAATGCTCCGCTGGGATTATGGAAATTGCACACTACGATCAGTCGCGTGCGCGCCGTCATGTTCCGTTCAACCTCGGCCACGTCGATAGCGAAGTTGTTTTCCGCGCGGCGCGGAAAGCGCTTGATCTCAAGTCCCAGATAGCTGGCCGTACTCAGAATAAGTTCATACGTCGGCTGCTCCACCAGGATCTCATCGCCTGGCTCCGTGGTCGCGGCCAGGGCAAGATAGTTGGCCAGCGATGTCCCCACCGCGCTTACCACGCATTCCTGCGGCACGCGATAACGGTTCGCAATCGCCTGCAGCAGCGGTTCATAGCCGTAGACGGTTGGGCCGTTGATCTCTAATTGATCGATGGTCACGCCCAGTTCTGACAAGGGGAAGCTGGCCATGCCGCTGGTGGCAAGGTTGAATCTGGCGGTGGAGTACAGCTTGGCCCACTCCATGTAAGGAGAGTATGCGGTGCTTCGGGAAAACTTCATGCTCTTGAGGTCCGCTTCCAAATGTAATACATGGGAACGCCGGCGGCCAGAATCGCCATTCCGATCAGCGTGTTCCCTGGGTATTTATAGACGGTATTAGCCACTACTCCAGCGCAGGCCAGGCAGAAAAACGCGGTGGTGTAAGGATGGCCAGGCATGCTGAAGGCGGATTTTTGCGGGAATCGGCGGCGCAGAATAAAGAGGCACCCAGCGGTGAGCGTCCAGAAAATGGCGTCCATTGAGGTCACATAGTTCAGGATAGGGCCGTAGCTGCCAGTGCGCAGAATCACCATGGTCCATACGCTCTGGACCGTAATCGCAACTACAGGAACGCGGGTGCGCGGGTGTATCCAGGCAAGCTGGCGGAAGAAGACGCCATCGTTGGCCATGGCAAAATAAACGCGCGGAGCGGTGAGTACGCTCTGGCTGAGAAAACCCAGGGTCGAGATGGCAATACCCAGCGCAATAATGGTGCCGCCTTTGGGTCCCAGGGCCATCCGCATCACCGCAGAGGCAGGTGTCTTTGTCTCTGACAATGTAGCCAGGCCAAGAGCACGGACACATATAAAATTTACTAGAGTGTAGAGCAAGGCAACGCCCGCAACACCAAACACCAGTGCGCGAGGAAGGTCGCGCTTCGGGTTTTTCATTTCACCGGCAACAAAGCTTGCGGTCTGCCATCCGCCGTAGGCGAATACCACTGGGATCATGGCTGCGCCGAAGGTGGAGAGAAAAGAGGGCGAGATCGGCTGGTCGAGGACCGGCCGCCACGCGGCATGTGTTCCCCGAACCAGGAACGCTCCCGCGCCAACTAACAGTGCGATCGCCAGGATTTTAGTTGCCATCAACACGCTCTGGAGAGTTCCTCCGGCGCGCACGCCCATGCAATTCACAATCGTGAGCACCAGCAGAGTGACTACGGCAACTTGCCACTCGGAAGCGTGCCATCCTGTAAGTTCAATGAAGTAACGCGAGAACGTCACGGTAACGGCAGCCATTCCGCCCGTCTGAATTACCAGTAACAGCACCCAGCCATAAAGAAATGCGACGAGCGGATGGTACGCCTCCCGCAGGTAAGCATATTGTCCCCCGACTTGCGGCATGCGGTCTGCTAGTTCCGCCCAGATGAAAGCAGCTGCCAGCGCAAGCATGCCACCAGCGATCCATGCACCCAGCACGAGTGCAGGTGTATGCACACGCTGGGCGACAACGTAGGGATTAATAAAAATACCGGCGCCCACAATGCCGCCCATCACGAGCATGGTGGCGTCAAAAAGGCCGAGCCGGCGGGCCAGTGGCTGCGAAGATGGATCGCCGCTTTGCGGGAGAGATGTATTCAATGTTTATTCCGAATGGAAGAGTAAGCGAGCAAATCCGGAACCAATTGTAACGTTGCCGCCAAAAATATTTCTTGCTGAGGGGCAAACAAGTTCGGAACAATCCGCGAGCTTATGCAGTGACTTTCTTTCTTCTGCGGCCCCCGGCGATGTGCGCCAGCAGGCGTTGTCCCAGGCATCCGCACAGAAACGCGATGGCCAGCACGGCGCTGGTATGGCGTTCGCCGGTAGGGAAGGTCAGGACAGCCATATATTCATACATGGCATATCCGGCCAGACCCGCCACCGCGCCAAACGCTACCGGAGTAAGCGTGGTAAACAGGTTGTCGATCCTGGAATCGTTGCGTCCCATGATGAGAGACTGTGCGGCGCAAAACGTGGAGCCAAGGAGGCCGAAGAAAACGACCGCGGCCACCATGGGAATGCGCCCTTTGAGAAGCATAAAAGGCGATAGCGCCACGGCGGCAAGTCCGCAAATGATGAGCAGAATACGGAGCTGATTTTCCATGAGCCGCGCCTTATGCGCCTGGTTGCTGAAGTCCTCATTGCGTAGAGACACCGCATCCGCGACAAGCTCGGCGGTAAGGCGGTCGTCGCTGACGGCGAGCAGATTTTCAATCGCTTCACCGCGCCACGAGGAAATCTTGAGCGCTTCGTCTCGCAGCACATGGGCGCGATTGGCAAGTTCTGTCTGGTTCATGCCAAACACCGCATAACGCTTGGCTGCATGCAGGCCAAACCAACCGCCATCCACGTCATCGCTTTCCAGATAACGCTGCACATTGTCCAGTTGTTCATGGGCGGCTGTGGCCCAGAAGTTCTCCGCGCGCTGGCTCCGGCGTTCCAGAAAGCCCAGCTCAACCCGGTATGCTTCGCATTCGCGCAGAAGGCGTAAGTGGGCCTGATGGTCCTCAACTGACGACTTGCGGCTGAATACCGGGACGGGCGCGCGGCTTTCAGCGCGAACAACAGGCTCAGCCGGTAGCTGCGGCTGCTTGGCCAGGCTCCCAACGCGTGAGAGTAACGCTTTTTCCTGTGCGTGCGTTAACCGTTCAATGGCGTCAGGCACCGCCAGCCACAGCGCTTCGCCAATCTCTTCATTGCTCTTTGTGCCTTTTTCTTCCACCACGGCCATCTTCCAGAAGAGGACAACCTTGGGGACGCCACCGTCAGAATAACTGATGGTTCCCAGGTAATTGCCAATGCGGCAGGAACAGCCTGTTTCTTCCAGTACCTGGCGCATGGCCGCTTCCTGGAATGATTCGCCTTCATTCACTTTTCCGCGGGGAAGGGTCCAATCCTGGTGGCGTTTGCGGTAGACCACCATCACTTCATCGCCGCGAGGTGTACTGCGCTGCAGAATTCCGCCGGCGGCTTTGATGACCGGCGGGTCTACCGGAGCAA
>DATBCN010000754.1:0-2699 GCA_036270475.1 Candidatus Angelobacter sp.
TGTATGTGCCGCGGCTTCAGTGGCCATTGCTGGATTCAGGACCGTCTCTCCTAAAATTGCCTGCGCCATTTTGGGCTTCCTATATAGAAGACTGGAGGAGAACGGAAAGTGTTCTTGTATTTTGCGCGGAATCAGGCAAAAGGATGGGCTTGGTAGGCCGAAAAAGTGAGAAGAACTTGAGAAGAACTTAGGGGTGCGTTATGGCCGGGCGCAAGCCGCCAAAGACAAAAAGACAGGCGATTGCGGCTGCTGTGGCGAATTACTTTTCCGCCATCGCGGCGTCGCCTACGAACATGGGCGTCTCGACAGGCAGTTCCAGGGCCACGCGCGCCCCGTTGGGCTCAAGGTTTTCCGCATGGATATCGCCGCCATGCTCCTTCACAATGCCATAACAGATACTCAGGCCCAGTCCCGTGCCCTTGCCTACCGGCTTGGTGGTATAGAAAGGATCAAAGACGCGGTTTACATCGCCAAAGCCGGGACCGTTATCGTCAAAACGCAGGGTCACGCGGCTGTTGCTGTATGTGGCCTCGATTCGTATTTTCCTGGCAGTGTTCCCTTCCAGCGCGTCAATCGAGTTGTTCAGCAGGTTCAACAGGATTTGTTTGAACTGGTCTTCATCCAGGGCAACGTGCGGCAACCCCGGCTCAATCTGCACCAGCACCTCGATATCATGATTGCGCAGGTGGTATTCGCGCAGCGCCAGAACGTCCTGCAACAGGACCTCAAGGTTGGCGGATTTTTTCTCCAGATTGTTCTGCCGGGCAAAGCGCAGCAGGTTTTCAATGATCCGTTTCATGCGCTGGGCTTCGCGCAGCATTTTGTCCAGCTTCTGCCGCACCGGCCCCGGCGGAATATCGTCGCTAATCAGCTCGGAATAGCCGACAATCGACGTGAGTGGATTGTTGAGTTCGTGCGCCACGCCGGCCACAAGCTGGCCGATGGCCGCCAGCTTTTCCGCCAGCGCCAATTGTCTGTGCAGGGCGGCATTATCGATTGTTACCGCCAGATCACGCGCCAGCATCTCAATCCTGGTCATTTCCTCGGCGTTCACCCGGGTAACGTCTCGCGGATCGGTCAGCGCGATGCAGCCTACTTGCGCGCCGCGCATGGACTGCAGCGGCACCACCACCTGGTTTCCTTTCGTCCAGTGCCGGGAAGGTTGATATTGTGTTGAGCTGGGTATCTGGCCGTATTTTTCCATTTGCTCAGGGCGCAGCAGGACCGACCTCTCGCCCAGCTTATCGCCAACCGCGCAGGCTTCCACCAGGTCGCCAAACTTCCACACCTCGCTGCATTTGTATTCCACCAGTTTGGCGGCTTCGCCTTCATAACCGCAGTGCCCGGCCACATAGAGATTGCTGCCGTCAGGACTAAGAATAATGGCAACCCGGTCAAAGCTGCTGGTTTCCCGGATGGCCAGGGCGATTTCATGGCAGACGGCATTCACATCCACGCCGCTCAGCAGCCGAGAGGTGATGTTGGAAAATTTCTGCAGTTGATAATTCAACTTTTGCTCACGCTGCCCCGCGGAGCGCAGGAACTCTGATTTGTCTTCCAGCAGCGTCAGGATCATGCCGAAAGCAACAAAAAACTTTGGCGTGTTCCACAGCTCGGGATTCACCTTAAGATTCGGGGCCCAGGCATCCAGCATGGCGCCAATGGGGAAAACGGAGCCCCACAGCAAAAAGCCTCCCGCACTTGTAACCACGCCGGGCGACCAGCGGGGATAGCGCCGGAGGAACAGCAGTCCCGGCAGGGCAAATCCCAGAGTCAACATAGCCAGAAAACCAAAATTGAATTGGTGTCGCCACGCGCGGACAATCGCCACGGTACCGGTTGCAATCAGGGTTGGCGCCCAGAAGTAAAACTCAAGTATCAGCTTGCGGCGCAGCACCACAAATAACGGCGATCCATAAAAGATGATGACGCTGCAGGAAATGTAGAGCCATCGCCAATCCAACTCATACGCCAGGCCGGCCGTGTAAGCCGTTACCGGAACCCCTATCAGCACCAGCAAGCTCACGGTGAGTTTTGTGTTTTCAAAAAAAGAAGTCAGCGACGCGACAAAAAACAGCGCGGAAAGCTGCAGGCAACCCAGGTCAATCATGAAGGTCACGGGCGTCAGGTTGCCGTCCGCCGGTTCAAACAACTGCACAAAAAAATGACCGAAAATAAGCACCCAAGCCGCAATCCAAAGATGCAGCCGGGCCGACTTTACGTGCCGGCGCAGCGCCACGAAAATACCCACCATGACGGCCAACACAAGTATGGTGGGAAGCTTGTCAAAAAAAACGGCCATGCCCGCACATTTCCAGTCTTTTAGGCGAAAAGCGTAACACGGCGCGGCTTCCTGGGCGGGCGAATTGAGCAGTAATTTGAGTAACCTCAGTAACCACTTTGGTATGGAGGGGGTCGGTCCCATTTTGGAACCCGGCTTTTTGACCCCCATCCAGTACAGCCGCTATACTGAAAAATCCACGGCCGGTTGCCGGCGATTACTGCCCAGATACCTGCTTTGCGGGGTTAGCTCAGTTGGTTAGAGCGTCTCGTTTACACCGAGAAGGTCGGGGGTTCGAATCCCTCACCCCGCACCAATTTCTGTCTGGCCCGGAGCCGGACAAATCCCATCTTTATCCGCATTTAGCAGGTTGGGACTCTCATGTGCGCGCTCTACCCTTCAGATTCGTTTACCTCAC
>DATBCN010000755.1:0-6740 GCA_036270475.1 Candidatus Angelobacter sp.
TCAGTCCGTTCGCAGACTTCAAATTCAATTTCAAGATCAGCGGGAGCAAGGTGTGCCTGATCAGGACTCACCACTTCAACCTTATAACCTTGTTGCCGTAATTGACTGGAAAGGTCCGTGGTTCGTTCCGGATTGCGCGTAAATATGCGAGCCAGTGGCATGGAGGAGCCACCTCCCAGGAATTTGTAACTCTGCGCCGGACCAAGGGAAAACTCCGGCCACACGAGTCCATACTACAGCAGTGGCGTGATAATTTAGACGCAAATTGCGAGGCGAGGGGTGTCTGGAAGGTGACGATTAATTCACTTCGGCAAAGTCCATGCCGTCGGCATACTGCAGGCCGGCGATCTGCTTTGCGTGGTGCTGCACTTCCAGATAAGCCGTCATAATCGCAATATGGATCGACTCACGTTGGGCTGCGCTGGTGCATTCTGTGCGAATGCGGTCAAGTTCCAGATAACGGTCATGGGCTAGCACGAATTTGTTAACGACTCTGTTCATAGCATCATCATTGTTCTAGCTGAGAGCGCAAGCGCGAATCGCTCAAAGACCTTAGAACCCCGCTTGGTATCCACTAGCCGGGTAACGTTACTTGCATAACGTTACCTTGCGGATTTCACCAGCAGTTTGCGCCGCGGCCAGGACAATTTCTGTGAGGTAAAATCACAATCATTGCCGCGCACTGCGTGCCAGTAAAGCCTGAACAAATCAAAAACGGGAAACGTCTAACCTCCCATTCCCACTAAAGCTGAAGCCTTATACCGCATCCACTGCGTAAACCGTCTCCTCCGCCACATCAGTGCAACTTTCAAATTCAATCCTGTATCCATCAGGATCATTGGCCAAGGTCACCCACATTGCATTTCCCACAAAAGGTCTTTGCGCGTCGATGCCTCGCGCCTTCATCTCACGGTACAGCGCCAGGGCGTCATTGCATTGGAAACAGAGTGAGACGCCCAAGCCCAACTTGCCGTCCGGCACCCGGTCTTTGCGGTATTCCTGCACCATCAAGGCGGCATTTCCATGTTGCAGCCAGCACCACCGGATCTTTCCGTCCCCATCGGGAGTCCACTTTTTTGTCATTTCAAAACCGAGTCCATCAACATAAAAACGCAATGACGCTTCCATATTGATCACATGCAGAAACGGAACCGCCTGCTGTACGTTCACTGCGGTTTTTGTCTGTGTTTCCATGTTGAACTCTCCTTTGAGCGGGCCGATGGGATTTGTCCTGCCTTGGCCCACTTACCGCTGCTTTCACCCTTTGGACTTTGGACCTTTAGCCCAGGCCGCTCACACAACCTGCTTTTGCTAACGGCTAAGTGCTAATGGCTAACTGCTCGCATACGCCTCATCCAGCAGCTCAATCACATGTTTTACCGGAGTCGTCAGCCCTCGGTCCTTTACTCCCGCCCGCAACTGGATCATGCACCCTACGTTGGCCGTAGCCAGCATGTCGGTGGAGACGGAAGTCACGTCTTCCATCTTCTTCTCCAGTATCTGCATGGAGAGTTCATTCTGCGTCACGTTGTAAACTCCCGCGCTGCCGCAGCACTGGTCAGGATGCGGCAACTCAATCAGTTCGCATCCAATGGCCGCCAGCAGTTCGCGCGGCTGTGTGCGGATGCGCTGCGCGTTGGCCAGATGGCACGGGTCCTGGTACGCCACGCGCTGCCCAATCTTCTTCTTCGGCGCGCGCAGGCCGATTCCCGCCAGGTACTCGGTTACATCTTTTATCTTTGCGGTAAATTCTTTGGCGCGTCCCAGATACGCCGGATCGTTCTCCAGCAGATCGTCATACTCTTTCATGTTTGATCCGCATCCGGCGGCGTTGGTCACAATGGCGTCGTAATCGCCGCCAAGAAATATGTCGATGTTGTGCCGCGCCAGTTCGCGGGCCTCATCGCGCAGGCCGGCATGGGCATGAAGAGCTCCGCAGCAGCCCTGCCCCTGGGGAATGTGGACCTCGATCCCATTCTGCGTCAGCACATTTACCGTCGCGTGGTTCAGATGTGAAAACGCGACATTATTAATGCATCCCGCGACAAAGGCGACCATGCCGCGCTTTTCTCCAACAGCGGGAAAGACCTTGCCAATCTCATCGAAGAAAAATTCCTGGTCAATCTGTGGAGAGAGCTTGTCCAGGTCCGCAACGCCCATTAGCTTCAGCAGTCCGGACTTCCGTACCAGGGTCTGCAATCCTGACCGCTGATAGAAACGCATCCCGCCAGCCACCAGACGCAGCGTGCCAAAGTTGGGAATTACCTTGTTGTAGAAAAAATTCCGCAGTGTGCGCTGGAGGAAAGGCCGCTTATAGTTTTGCTCGATCTGCGCCCGCGCCCGTTCCACAATGCGCCCATATTGAACGCCGGAAGGGCATGCGATTTCGCAGGCCACGCAGCCCAGGCAGCGGTCAATATGCGTGACGAACGTATCGCCCAGCGGCATCTTGCCTTCATTCACCTGCAACATTTGGTAGATGCGTCCGCGCGGAGAATCCATCTCATTGCCCAGCGCTTTGTAGGTGGGGCAATGGTTCAGGCAAAGCCCGCAGTGTACGCAGGTGGAAAGCAGCTCCCAGCTCGGGCGGTCGTGCCCCGCGCCCGCCGGACTGCGAGAATCATGAACGTGCGTTGCCGCCGCCGTGCTCTCAGACAATGAATCTTCCCCTGTTCAGAATATTTTTAGCGTCAATCGCCCGTTTCACCGCGCGCATCATCTTTACATCCGTTGGCGTGGTGCCCCACACGTCAAAGTGGAGCTTGGCTTCAACCGGGCAATGCGCCACTTCAGCCGACGAGCCTGCGGGCAGCATCCCTCGAAACGCGGAAACGCAGTTGGCATACTGCATGGCGGAAGGCGGATCGACGGACAAAGGCATAAACGCCAGCACAAGATTTCCAGTGGCTGCGCGTCCCACGGCGGCAGGGATCAGGTTGTAATCCGGCGCCGTGCGCTCCATTGCCTGCAACGCTGGGCCAACGCTCTGGATGGCCAGATGCGTATACATCACCATTGCATTCTGGTGCCGCGACAACACCGCCTGTTCAAAGTGTGAAACCCATCGCCAGTATTGCTCTTCGCGCACGCCTTCCAGCGTGCGGGTGACGGCCGCGCCTAGTTCGCGTGAATAGCGGGCCAGCACGTTGTCGCTTCCCGCCGCGCGCAGCACAACTTGCCACTCCACCGCGGGCAGTGACAATGGCTGTTCCGGCGCGTAATCATCAGGATCATGCACCGGGCTGGGATCGCACAGGTATTCCATCGCCCGCGGCGAGACGATCTCCATGCACATGGGTGTAAGCGGCGACTGAAACAGCCGCGTCCTGGATTGCAGGGCTTCTTCGAGCGAGTGGAACGAACATATAAACGTCCGCGTCTGCCGCGGCCGGGGAAAGACCTTGAAGTTGGCCCGCGTCATCACGGCCAGCGATCCATAACTGCCCGTAAGCAGCTTCATCAGATCGTAACCGGCCACGTTCTTCACCACGCGTCCGCCGCCCTTTACTACTTTGCCATCAGCGGTGACGAACTGTATCCCAATCAAAAAATCCCGCATGTGCCCGAACGTGGATTTGAGCGGCCCCGCCGCGCCCGTTGCCAGCAAACCGCCGATGGTGGATTGTTCCAGGTTGGCGGCGTCGCACGGCACCCACTGCTGGTGTTCGCCCAACCGGCGCTGCATCTCGGCAAACGGCATGCCTGCCCCTACCGCAATCGTCAGGTCGCCGGGATCGTACTCTTCAATCTGGTTCAGTCGTGCGGTGCTGAGCAGGATGTCAATGCGCTCTGGCACGCCGCCAATTTGCTGTTTGGTCAGCCCGCCCGCGGGCGCGACTACGAGGTCACGCTCGTTCGCCAGCCGCAGGACCGCGCCCACCTCTTCCGCGGAGCCAGGATGCACCACCACCGCCGGCACAACGCCGTTGATATCAAACTCCGTGCTGCTGACGTAGCGTTCGCCCACAATCGCCGCCAGTTCGCGGTCCAGCGACGCAACACTGGTCACCGCGTTCATACCGGGACTCCCTCCACAGGCTCAACCTTGGCTTTGGGCAGCGGGCCGGTAATCTCGCGGCAGAAATGCAGGTCGGGAATCATCTTCTGCGGATTCAGGATCGATTCGGGATTGAAAGCATTGCGCAGCCGCACCATCACTTCCAGATCGTCCTCGGTGAACATGGCCGTCATCAGCCCCATTTTTTCCAGGCCAACGCCGTGCTCGCCCGTGATGGAGCCGCCAAACTTCAGGCAGCACGCCATGATTTCCTTTGCCGCCTTGCGGCTGTTTTCCGTCTGTACCGGGTCGCGGCTGTCAAAAAGGATCAGCGGATGGAGGTTCCCATCGCCCGCATGAAACACATTGCCAATAATCAGGCCGTATTTCCTGCTGATGCGCTCAATCTCCGCCAGCGTATATGGGACCTTGGTGCGCGGAATCACTCCGTCCTGCGTGTAATAAGAAGATGAGACGCGTCCCACTGCGCCGAATGCCGTCTTGCGTCCCAGCCAGAGTAGCTGGCGCTGTTTTTCGTCCTTGGCGTGGCGCACCTCGCGGGCTTTTTGTTGCAGGCAGACCGCGCTCACAGCCTTGGCCTGCTCCTCCACCACTTCCCGCATGCCTTCAAGCTCAATCAGCAGCACCGCCGCCGCGTCTTCCGGATAGCCCGCGTGTACGTTCGCTTCAACGCAGCGGACCATCCAGCCATCCAGCATTTCGAGAGCTGCTGGCGTTACTCCGCTCTGCGTGATTGCCACCACCGTATTCGCGGCGTCTTCCACGGTGTTGTAAATTCCCAGCAGCGTGGTTACATGTTCCGGAAGCTTGGTCAGCTTCACCGTGATTCGCGTTACCACGCCCATGGTGCCTTCTGAGCCTACAAAAAATCCTGTCAGGTCCAGGCCGGTTGCGTCCTGTGCCTTGCCGCCAAGCTCAATCACTTTTCCATCCGGCAACACCACTTCCATGCCGGTAACGTGATTCACCGTAACGCCCAGCGCCAGGGTATGCGGCCCGCCGGAATTTTCCGCCACGTTCCCGCCGATGGTGCAGGCCTTCTGGCTGGAAGGATCAGGCGCGTAGTAGTAGCCATGCTTGACCGTGGCATTGCTCAACTCAAGATTCACCACGCCCGGCTGGACTACGGCCCGCTGGTTGGGCACATCGATTTCCAGGATCTTGTTCATCCGCGCCAGGGAAAGCACAATCGCCTCGCGCCGCGCGATGGCCCCGCCGCTCAGCCCCGTGCCTGCGCCGCGCGGCACCACGGGAATCTTCTTGTCGCTGGCCAGCCGCATGATCTGCGAAACCTGCTGCGTCGTCTGGGCGAACACCACCGCGCCGGGACGATGCTTGTCTACGCCCGCGTCATACTCATAGAGCATGAGTTCTTCCGGACGGTCCAGTACCGCGTCCTTGCCTGCAATTTTCTTGAGTTGGCGAAGAATGGAAGGGTCCATACGATTTGCCCAGCCTCGGGTGCTTCTGTGCTGTTGAATTTCGAGCCTTGCCCTGATTGTCTAGATTGTAAACCTTCCGCTGTCTTGCGGACGTGACCCCTTAACTTGGCTAAGAGAACCGTCGCAGGCGAAATCCTGAGCTGCCCCTGACGCTTGCCGAAGGAGAGTCGAAGGACCCTCTAACCAAGCCGAGCCATGCAAACCTGTACAAAATCACGCCAAAACTGGCCCGAATCCTGCCTTTTCCGGTCCGCGAAAATCCGCGCTCATTCGCGGTAAGTCTTTGTTTTTCAATTTTCGGCGATGTTTGGCAATCATGGCAATTTTGGCAATTTCTACTCGACCCCTACCCCCTCCCTGGCTCCCCATTTCTAAAAGACTTACACGATTCCTCCCCATTGGTCCCCAGACGCCAACGTTGCATACACAAGCGTTATCGAAAACATCCCCATCTGATCCCCATTTCCGTATTTCGGCTGAGAGATCAGGCAGAGGGTCGCAGCCCTAAAACGACAAAACGCAACGGCTCACCCGTTGCGCGCGCTTGTTTCTCTGTCTCCGTCACTGTAAGGCAGCGCGCCCGGGTTGTCACGCGCGAAAGAGTTCACCGTGTGCGGCCATGTCTTTTGCGGCCCACTGCTTACGTAACGAACATGTCCTGAAGTAAAGCGCTGGTCCGCCGGAATAGACTTATAATCTGTCCGCATGGCCATCACTCCGTTTCGTGAAAAACTCTCTGACGCCATACGCTTCTGGGAAATCCGGCGCATTTTCTATAACCTTTGGCTCGCTGCCATCGTGTGCTTTTATTTCCTGCGCTTCTGGCCCGCGTCCAAATCCAGCCTTCAACTCGATGCGCTGCTCTGGCTTTTCATGATGGCTGTGCTCGCCAACGTGGCCTACTGTGCTGCTTATCCCGTGGATGTATTTGTCCAGATGTCCGGTTTGCGTGAAACCTGGCGGTCTTTTCGCTGGGTCTTGCTAATGATTGGAATGATTTTGGCCGGCATCTTTACGCGATGGTTCGCCATGGCGCTGTTTGCCATCGCCACCTCTACCTGATTTCTGCCGCTATCAAGGGCCTGAGTTTACAGTCCCAGCGTTACATATTGCGCTCGCCGATAGAGCGCATGGCCTGCATGCTGCCATTTTTCGCGGAGCTGGGCGCTGGCTTCGACGCAAAAATGATGAACTGCGATCTGGGCTTTCCTGAACGCCAGCCAGGGTGAGTGTGAATCCGCGCAGGCCCACATCTAATGCGCCCCGGGACCAAGTCCCAG
>DATBCN010000756.1:0-1838 GCA_036270475.1 Candidatus Angelobacter sp.
GAAGCCCATGGGCGGACCGCTGAATTGCGCGCCGACGAGCGAAAATGGAGTGATTTTTGCGTTTGGCTGCGTGGCGGAGAAGCTGGGATATTACATTCTGCACATTCAAATAGCGTGTCCGGATTGCGAAGCGCTGCGCGAGGTGGGGCCGAACCGGTGTGAGCGAGTGAGGATCGAATTTGAAAACGAGAGCCGAAATTTTTTGACGCACATGCATTCAATAGACGATGCTGACTTGATTGTGTGCTGGACGCACAACTGGCCGGATTGTCCGCTGGAAGTACTGGAGTTACGGACGTTGTTCGAGAAAAATGGTCTGTGACACCACGACAGCAGCGGAGCAGGTTCCGCAACCCGCGCGAAGCTGGTGGTCAATCGGAGTGAGAATGTTGTTAACGTGAAAAGTCCGGCGGATGTTTGCGAACCCGCTGGCCGTCCTATAAAATCACAGGTTCCCTTCAGCGTGCTGCATCTGCTGTATGAACGCTTCAGTTATTAGAAACGCCAAATAGCAACACATAGCAACACCAAATAGAACAACCAAAATAGAACGCCAATAGAACCCAGACACTAGAAACCCAGACATGAAAATTCACGAGTACCAGGCAAAGACAATCCTTGCGAAATATGGCGTGGCCGTGCCCCGCGGCGAGATGGCCCTGACCCGCGCTGAAGCGGAAAAGGCCGCGCATCGCCTGTTTGAAGAAGGCGCAAAAGGCGTGGTGGTAAAGGCCCAGATCCATGCCGGAGGCCGCGGCAAAGGCGGCGGCGTAAAAGTGGCCAAAACTTTGGAAGAAGCCAAACACTGGGCGGACAAAATCCTGGGTATGCGCCTGGTGACGCACCAGACCGGACCGGAAGGCAAGATCGTCCAGCGCCTGCTGATTGAAGAAACGCTGCCGATTGAGCGCGAGCTTTATCTCGGGATCGTGGTGGACCGCGCCACGGCGCGCCCGGTCTTTATGGCGTCACAGGCGGGCGGCATGGAGATTGAAGAGGTCGCGGCCAAAGACCCCAAGGCAATTATCAAGGAAGCGATTGATCCGACCATTGGCTTTCAGCCTTATCATGCGCGCAAGCTGGCGTTTGGCCTGGGACTCACAGGCACGCAGGTCAACGAAGCGGTAAAGCTGATGACCGGGCTCTATCGCGCCTTTGTGGACACGGACGCTTCACTGTGCGAGATCAATCCTTTTATTACGACGACAGACGGCCGCGTGTTTGCCCTGGACGCCAAATTTGGCTTTGACGATAACGCGCTCTATCGCCACAAAGATTTGAAAGAGCTGCGCGACATCAGCGAAGAAGACCCGCTGGAGGTGGAAGCCTCAAAGTACAACCTGAATTACATCAAGCTGGACGGGAACATTGCGTGCCTGGTGAACGGCGCCGGCCTGGCCATGGCGACGATGGACATCATTAAATATGCGGGCGGATCGCCGGCCAATTTTCTTGATGTGGGCGGCGGCGCAAATGCCGAACAGATTGGCCATGCATTTGAGATTCTGCTGAGCGACAAGAACGTGAAGGCCATCCTGATCAATATTTTTGGCGGCATCCTGCGCGTGGATACGCTGGCTGATGGCGTGGTGCAGGCCGCCAAAGCCACGAACCTGAAGCTGCCGCTGGTGTTGCGATTGGAAGGCACCAACGTGGAAAAAGGGCGCGAGATTTTGAAGAACTCCGGCCTGAATTTTCAGGTGGCGGAGACGATGAAAGACGCAGCGGAAAAAGTTGTGGCTGCCGCGGGAAAGTAACACACAACCCGGCGAAGGCCGACTTACGCGCCGAGCCGGATGCAATAAGCGCAAAAGGGTCCTAAATAGAGCAGAACTGCA
>DATBCN010000757.1:0-1613 GCA_036270475.1 Candidatus Angelobacter sp.
TCCGCCCCCATCAGCAGGTACAGTCCCGCAAGCGCGACCATCACCACGATTAGAGAAAGGGCGCTGTGAATGGGATGCTTTTGGAGAATCAGGCTGATCGCTCCGATCACGGCCAGCGTTGCCAGAACAAAGAAAACTACCAAAGGCGCGGTCATTTCGATCCCCACATCAGGACAGCGAAACTGGTCAGAATGACATTCGCAATGGAAAGGGGCAGCAGCAGTTTCCAGCCGATGGCCATCAACTGGTCGTACCGGAAACGCGGCAGCGTTCCGCGCATCCACACATAAACAAACAGGAAAACGAGAATCTTGGACAGTATCCAGAAGGGACCCTGAATGAATTCATTGACGGCGGGAAACAGCACAAACAGCACGCCCAGACCGGCAATCGCCGTTCCCAAGCCCGGCAGGACGATGCGCCCGAGAATCGTCTCGTACCGCAGGCCATCCAAGATAACCCACAGCCCAAACGGAGTCAAAATCAAGGAAGGCAAAAAATGCGTAAACGTCCAGGAGGCAGGGAAAGGTGACAGCCAGCCGCCGAAAAACATGATCGTGCACAAGCAGGACACGGTGATCATGCTGGTGTATTCCGCGATGAAAAACATCGCGAATTTGAAGCTGGCGTATTCGGTGTGAAAGCCACCCACGAGCTCTTGCTCGGCCTCGGGAAGATCGAACGGCACGCGGTTGGTTTCTGCAATTGCCGCCGTGAAAAAACAGAAAAAACCCAGTATCTGCGGCCACACATTCCAGCCGAAAATCCCGTGGTCAGGGTGCCCTGGCTGCGCGGCCTGCGCGTTGATGATCTTGCCCAGATTGAAACTGCCTGCCATCAGCAGCACGCCAACCACGGACATGGTCAGCGTGAGCTCATAGCTGACCATCTGCGCGGAACTCCGCAAACCTCCGAACAGCGGATACTTGCTGTTCGAGGACCAGCCCGCCAGAGCAACGCCGTACACGCCCAACGCGGTAATCGCAAAGAGCGCCAGGATTCCGATGTTCAAGTTGGGCGGAGCAATGCCCAGATAAATGTCCTGCCCAAAGAATTTCCACGGCAGCGGATTCGGGCCGAACGGAATGATCGCGATGGAGGTCAGCGCCAGCGCCAGCGCCAGCAGCGGCGCGAGGTAATACACAAATTTGTCAGCGCCTGCGGGCGTCGGGTCTTCTTTTAAGAGAAATTTCAAGCCGTCGGCAAGCGGCTGCAGCAAGCCGTGCGGGCCGACGCGATGCGGCCCCCATCGTGACTGCATGTGCGCCACGACTTTGCGTTCGAACCACGTCAGATACGCGTTTACCGTGAGCACGATGAACAGAAGCAGCACGATTTTGACAATCGTGATAATCAGCTCGGCGTTCGCGGATAAGAAAGAATTCACGGCTGGGTTTCCGCCTCAGGCAGAGATTCCATCATGGTGCAGAAGCGGCCAAGCGTGCCGCTGGTAAAGAGCGTGTCTTTGGCGGAGCGGATCAAGCCCACGGGAACGTCGTAAGGCGCGTGACCGTTTTTGGCAAACTGCACATGTGTGGCCTCAGCGCCTCCGGTGAGCAGTCCCGCCACTTGAACGTTATAAGCAGGAACCGCCTTGCGAATCTCTTCAAATA
>DATBCN010000758.1:0-1696 GCA_036270475.1 Candidatus Angelobacter sp.
CTTCACGGAAGTTCGCCGTGATGGGCGTCTCAATGATTTCACCGGACGGTTTGGCCATCAGTCCACGCATGCCGGAAAGCTGGCGAATCTGCTGTTTCGATCCGCGAGCGCCAGAGTCAGCCATGACGTAAATCGGGTTCAACTGTCCGACCTTGTCCAACTCCTGCATGTTGTTGAACATCTCGTCGGCCACTTTTTCCGTCACGTTGGACCAGATTTCAATCACCTTGTTATAGCGTTCACCGTTGGTGATTGCGCCATCCAGGTATTGCTGCTGCACCGCGATCACCTGCTTTTCCGCGTCCTTCACCAGGCCCTTCTTGTGCTCAGGAATGACCATGTCATCAATGCCGATGGAGAGGCCGGCGCGCGTCGCATAGCGGAAGCCCGTCTCCTTCACTTCATCCAGCATTTTGACGGTGATTTCCAGCCCAAACCGCAAGTAGGTGTAGTTCACCAACTGGCCAATGCCTTTTTTCTTGAGCAGGCCATTGATGAACGGCATGCCTTCCGGCAGATGGTCATTCAGGATGGTGCGGCCTACGGTGGTATTGATGAACTGGCGTTCAAAGTTCACCGGCTCAGTGTGTACGATGTCCTGATCGTCATAAGCCTGCGTCAGGTCGATAACTTCTCCGCTGTAGCGCAAGCGGATCGGCGTAAGCGTTTCCACTTCGCCGGCTTCCAGCGCCAGCAACACGTCTTCAGTGTTGGCAAAAGCGCGTCCCTCGCCCTTGGCGCCCGGCTTGCCTTTGGTCAGGTAATAGAGGCCAAGCACCATGTCCTGTGTCGGCACGGTGATCGGCTGTCCTGATGCCGGCGAGAGAATGTTGTGCGAGGACAACATCAGCACGCTGGCTTCAACCTGCGCTTCCGGTGAAAGCGGTATGTGTACCGCCATCTGGTCGCCGTCAAAGTCAGCGTTGAACGCCGTACAAACCAGGGGATGGATCTTGATGGCCTTGCCTTCCACCAGCACCGGCTCAAATGCCTGAATGCCAAGACGGTGAAGCGTTGGAGCACGGTTCAGCAACACTGGATGGTCTTTAATTACTTCTTCCAGAATGTCCCATACGATCGGCTCCTGCTGTTCCACCATTTCCTTGGCCTGCTTGATGGTGGTGCAGTGGCCGGTCTGTTCCAGTCGGTGATAAATAAACGGCTTGAACAGCTCCAGCGCCATCTTCTTCGGCAAGCCGCACTGGTGCAGCTTCAATTCCGGGCCTACCACGATCACGGAACGGCCTGAGTAATCCACGCGCTTACCCAGAAGGTTCTGGCGGAAGCGGCCTTGCTTGCCTTTCAGCGTGTCAGAGAGTGACTTGAGCGGACGATTGTTGGCGCCACGCAGCACGCGGCCACGGCGTCCGTTGTCAAACAGCGCGTCAACGGACTCCTGCAACATGCGCTTTTCATTGCGGACAATCACTTCCGGCGCATGCAGGTCCATCAGCTTTTTCAAGCGGTTGTTGCGGTTGATTACGCGGCGATAAAGATCGTTGAGGTCAGACGTGGCAAAGCGGCCGCCATCCAATGGAACCAGGGGACGAAGCTCCGGCGGAATAACCGGAATCACGTCCAGGATCATCCACTGCGGCTTGTTGCCGCTCTTGCGGAACGCCTCGACTACTTTGAGCCGCTTGGCATACTTCAACCGTTTCTGCAGAGAAGTCTCGTGCTTCATCTTCTCGCGCAG
>DATBCN010000759.1:0-5422 GCA_036270475.1 Candidatus Angelobacter sp.
CACCAGCGCCACTCCGGAAAAAACTCCCAACAAGAGCAGCAATAAGCGCGGCTGGGCCAGCGAACCTTCCATGATCTCGTCCACGGTTTGAATAGCCGTTACCGGTTGATCGGGATCAATGGCGGCGATCTGGGCGCGGACCGACGCCATAATGCCGTGCGGATCATTGGCCGTGCGAACCAGCAGGTTCATATTGCCCCAGGGCAATTGCGCGAACGGAAAATAGAGTTGTACCTGCGGGTCCAGGGCCAGGCCGCGGTTCTTTACATCGGCGGCCACGCCCACAATTTCAGAAGGGGCCTGCCGTCCCAGCGCAATGTGTTTGCCGATTGGGTCCTGCCCCGGCCAGTAACGCCGCGCCAATGCCTGATTCACAATTACAACGTTGGGGGCGCCGGCCTTGTCAGCATCAGTGAACTCTCTTCCTGCCTGCAGGGGAACGTGCAGCGTCCGGAACCACGATGGATTGATGGCCTCAATGATAATGAACGGCCTCTCGCCCAGCGGAACTTCGGGCTGGCCTTCCGGAAGCACCGGCGTGATTCTTTTAGGCACCAGCGGCAAAGCTGCTGAAATCGCGGTGGAGCGCACACCGGGCAGAGCGGAGACGCGGCGCACAACATCGTCAAAGAACGCGACCTGTTTCTCTGCTTCAGCGTATTTCACCGTGGGCAGAGAGATATTCATGGTGAGAACATTTTGCGGATCGAAGCCCGGTTCAACGTGCAGCAACCGGGAGAAACTGCGCACCAGCAGGCCGGCAACAATCAGGAGCATCAGGGAAAGCGCCACTTCCCCAACCACCAGAAGCCCGCGCAACTGCATGCGGCGGTGTCCGCCGGTGGAACCGCGGCCTTCATCGCGCAGCGTCTGATTCACGTTGACTTTTGAAAGCTGCAGGGCAGGCAAGATGCCAAAGACAATCCCGGTCAGCAGGGAGATGGCCACCATGAACAACAGGACGCGCACATCCATGGCAATGGGAATTCCCTGCGGCAGTGCGTTGTTGGTTAAAGTGGAGAAATATCTGGTTGCCGCCCAGCTCAGGCCCAGCCCCAACACGCCGCCCAGAAACGCCAGCAAAACGCTTTCAGTAAGCAACTGGCGCACCAGCGCGCCGCGTTGCGCGCCCAGCGCCGCGCGGACCGCAACCTCCTTGCGGCGAGAGAGCGCCCGCGAGAGCAGCAGGCTGGCCACATTAGCGCAGGCAATTAACAGCACAAATGCCACAACCCATGAGAGCACAAACAACTTTTTGCGGACATCGGAAACCACGGAGTCCTGCAGGTCCATGACCACCATGGAGAGGCTGGCGTCCGCGTCCGGCGCAGCGGGGTTCTCCTTGTGGTATTGCTGATGCAGAACGTTCATCTCCGTGACCGCGCGCTCGCGCGATGTTCCCGGCTTGAGACGGCCAATAACGCTGAGATAGGCTACACCCTGACGCAGGCGTTGCGGAGTGAAGAGTGAATGCTCAAAGTAGCGCGGCGTCCAGACATCGGCCGGGGCAAGAAAAGGGAACTGCATGCCCGCCGGCAACACGCCGATGATGGTATAAGGCGTGCCGTCCAGTGCAACCGTCTGTCCCACAACGCTGTTGTCGCCGCCAAAGCGGCTGTGCCACAGCGCATCACTGATTACGATGACCGGTTTGCCCGCGGGCTGCCCTTCTTCAGGCAGAAAGAAACGTCCGCGTTGCGGCGGGACACCGAGCACTTGAAAAAAATCCGCGGAGACGCGCGCTGAAGCCGCCTGCAGCGGTTCGCCGCGTCCGGTGAGATTAAAGGTGTCATTGGCGGCGGCGACCACGCCGGAAAAAGTCTGGCTCCGCTCATGCACCAGATCAAAGCGGTTCAGGCTGCAACAGTGCGACTGTCCATCCTTGCTCTGTGCGTCCAGGGAGACGAGTTGCTGCGGTTCCTGGTAGGGCAGCGCTTTCAAGAGCACCGAGCTTGTGATGGTAAAGATGGCGGTGTTGCCGCCAATGCCAAGCGCCAGGGTAAAAATGGCGGCAATGGCAAACCCAGGATTTTTGCGCAGCATGCGCGCACCGAAGCGAAGATCCTGCAGGAAAGAGTGCATAGTGAAACCTAATTATAGGACGCTGCGACCCAGGAAAAGTTATTTTTACTTTTCTTGATTTGCCGCTTTTCTTGATTATCGCGGCCGCTCAAAGAGCCTTTCAAATATCAAAAAATGCCGGGCCGATTTTTCTCTAGCCTTACTGGCGAATGTCATTCCGCACGAACATCAGCAGCGTATTGCCCGGACGCAGCTCATGGGTGCTGAACAGCCGGTAAGCGCCGCCGAGCTGTTGCTGCACCTGTGGCGCCTGCGATTTCAGCGCGATCACAATCGGCTCTGACGTTGGCACGATTCGCCCCCAATAACCAACATGGGGGTATTCGCGCATGTACCACGGCAGCGGCCAGTGTTCTGGCGACATTACTGTGATGCCGATATCTTTCTTGGCCGGGTTCGCGGCTGCAATTGATTGAATTTCGTTTACCAGCCCAAGAAAGTCGCGGTTGGTGTGGGCATACACATAGGGATAGCAAGGGACGCCGCCGCATGAGCCGTCATTGTCAAAGTTGACAAAGCTGATGTCGATGGCCTGGTAGAGAGAAAACACAATCGCCGCTCCCGCGACCACCACAGTAAAAGCGCGCAGTCCCGGCTGGTAGGCTTCCCCGATCAGATGGCCCGCCATGATGGTCAACGGCAGAATAATGCTCAGTACCAGCCATGGCGTCTTGTACGGCACCAGAGAGTACGCGGCAAAAATCCCTATGGACCAGAAAGCGCAAAACACGGTGAGGTAATTTCGCGCGCGGAGCAGCGCCACCAGAGTGCCCAGGCCGCCCAGAATAAGGACCGGCGCTTCTTCCCGGAAAAGCCAGCCCAGGTAGGTTGACCATTCGCGGTTATAGATTCCTGTCTGGCCGGTTTTGGTCCAATAGGTAAACGTCCGTACGGAATCCAGAATGCCTTTAGGATTGGTGAAGAAAGAGGAGTAGAAAAGCAGGCCAATCGCGGCAAACAGAGCGGCGGCCTTCAAATATAGCTGTGTGGTGTTTCTGCCTGAATCATTACTGGTCACGGCTTCGCGCATTCGCGCAGCGCCGTCATCCGCGCGCTTGCGCAGCCGCAAATAGAAAGCGGTGCAGGGAACCGCAATCAGCCAGACTGCGGCAGTGATGATCCACGTCTCCTTGGTGGCAAACAGCATTGCCGCAGAAGCCGAGGCAAGCATCAGGTAGCGCGGTTTGTTCGTCTCCCGATACCACAGCCACGCAACAATCACTCCAAGCGAGAAAAATACAAACAGGATTTCATGGATGAAGTAGCGGGAAAAAAAGACAAAGCCGGGTGAGACAGTTGCCAATGCTGCTGCGGCCACCGCTGCGGTCTTACCCACAAAGCGGCGCAGGCATAGCATCAGCCAAACAACACCCACGCCGAAAGCAGCCGTGACAAAGCGAATGGCAAAGGTGCTCAAGCCATGGCCCCAGTGGAAAAGATTATTGACCGCTGAAGGCAGCACAGCCAGGTAATACAGCGTGGGTCCGTGATAGTTGGCGGGATCGTAGTGATAGTAGCCGGTGCGGAACAGGTTGACCAGGAAGTTCCCGTTCACGCCTTCATCGTGATGCAACGGCTTTTGGGTGAGAAAAATCAGGCGCAGACCAGTAGCTGCGATCAGAATAATGATGCTGGCCCACCACCATCCATCGCGCGGAGCGTTGCCTATCTTCTGGGGCAAGGCAAATTCCGCCGTCCGTATCTGCGACCGGCGTTTGCGCGTCGTTGCGGAAACTTGTGTCATCCGTGCGATTATCCTCGATCAGGAGCTATGCACGTCTTCTGTATGTTTTTCGCGCAGGCTCATGGCAACATCAATAAAGTCCTGGCTCAGATAGCGCGTCCGCGAGATGGCGTCCGCAATCGGCACAGAGGTAATGTCATTCCCCTTAAGCGCCACCATGCGGCCGAACTTGCCCTGATGCACCAGATCAATCGCTCCAATGCCATAGCGAGTGGCCAGCATGCGGTCAAAAGCCGTCGGCGAACCGCCGCGCTGGATATGTCCCAGCACCACGGCACGTGTTTCAAACCCGGTGCGGCTTTCAATTTCGGCAGCCAGTGAGTTGCCAATGCCGCCCAGGCGGACGTGGCCAAACTCATCCACTTTTCTCCGCTCGTTTTCCGCCGACCGGTCCGCCAGTTTTGCGCCTTCCGCCACCACCACAATGCTGAAATAGCGTCCGCGATCATGGCGGGTCTTGATGGTGTCTGCAATCTCGCCAATGTCAAAAGGCTGTTCCGGGATCAAAATCACGTCAGCGCCGCCGGCCACGCCGCTGTAAAGCGCAATCCAGCCGGAGTCGCGCCCCATTACCTCCACCACGATCACGCGGTTATGCGCCTCTGCCGTGGTGTGTACGCGGTCAATCGCTTCCGTGGCGATGCTGACCGCAGTATCAAAACCAAAGCAGAGGTCGGTGCCGCTCAGGTCATTGTCAATGGTCTTGGGTACGGCAACGGCCTTTACGCCGCGCTCAAACAGCTTGAGTGATACGGATTGCGTGTCATCGCCGCCCAGGGCAATCAACGCTTCCACGCCGTTGGCTTTCAGATTTTCAATGCAGCGTTCCAGGCCGTTTTCCTTTTTTGCCGGGTTGGTCCGCGATGTGCGCAGGATGGTGCCGCCCTGCGGCAAAATACCTTTCACGGCCTCAAGATCAAGCGGACGTTGCATGTTTTCCAGCACGCCCCGCCAGCCTTCCATAAAGCCTACAAACTCGTCGTTGTGATGAAAGATGCCCTTGCGGACAATGGCGCGGATCACCGCGTTCAGTCCGGGACAATCGCCTCCTCCGGTAAGAATGCCGATCTTCATTTTTATTACTTCCCCTCACTTCAGTTGGTGGTTGCTGGTTTGGTAAATGCGATAGGCGCCAACCTGTGACACCCTGGCGCGTTGTGACCAGAATTGCTCATTTATCCTGAGCGATGCAAGTTCCAGCGGGCCAATCAGCACATAGTCAACGCCGTAACGGCGCAACAAATCGTCTGCATCGGGCGCGCCGGAGTAAATGCGCTGAATGTCGGCATTGCGCGTGGAAGAATCGATCCCGCGCGACCACATCCATCCCGGATAGCCCAGCAGTGAGCGCCTCCCTGTTAAGAATACCGGAGAGTTGTAGGTCGGCGCATGCAGCACCACGGCTTGGGGCCGGGCCTGGCTGGAAATTACGTTGGCGGCGGCGATCCCATTGGCGTCAAACTCCAGATACTCGGCTGCCTCTGAGACCACGCGCAGCACGTCAAGGCAGCCGGCAAAAATCAACGCCGCAAACACGGCTGGAGCAAGCCAGCGAAAAACGGAACGCCGCTGCCACCATCGCGCCAGCAGCCATGC
>DATBCN010000760.1:0-4562 GCA_036270475.1 Candidatus Angelobacter sp.
CCTGGGGCATTGCATTTATCAACCTGGGAATCTGGAACCCAGTTGTGGCGCTCACTATCGCCGTGATCAAGGCTGTTCTGGTGATTCTGTTCTTTATGCACGTAAAATACAGCAGCAAGCTGACCAAGCTCACGATTTCCGCCGGCTTCTTCTGGCTCATGATCATGATTACCATGAGCCTGAGCGATTACCTGACGCGGTCATTCCTGCCACGGTGATTTCCTTGTCCCGAGTACAGCGAGGGAACCCTATAGCCACGGGGAATTTTACAGTAGTGATTTGGCTGTAGAGTGGATTGCCTCCGTCTCCCGAATCGAACTTGTCTCCGTGCAAATTTTCGTTGCGATAGCGTTCCCTCGCTACGCTCGGGATTACAGAAAATTATTTCGTCACAATCTCTTCCAGAAAATCCAGAGCGCGTGGATCGCCGCTCTGTCCCAGCCAGAAAATTGCCTGCTTGCGCACAACGGCGTTTCTGTTGGTCTTTGCCAGGGTGATAAGGCGGGGCACCGCATCGGCATCAGGCATCTGGCTCAGCGCGAAGACGGCTTTCTTCTTTACCTCTGTCTCCGGATCGTTCTCAATTGCTTCTGTAATCTGCTCCGCTTCCTTCTTGCCGCCGATCTGCGCCAGCCAGAAGATGGCCTGCCCGCGGACATGCGGACTCTGATCGTGCCGCGCCATGCTAATCAGGTCTTTCAGGGCCTCCGGCTCCTTGCTCTGGGAAAATGCGAACGTACCTTTCTCGCGTACATGCTCGTCGGGATCGTCTTTGACATATTTGCGCAGAAGCTCAACGCCTTTTTTGCCTCGCTCCACGCCGAGCCAGAAGGCAACTTCTCCGCGAAGAGACGCACGCTGGCCCGGCTGCAGCATCTTTTCCAAGGCAGCATCGGCTGCCGGTGCATCATGCATTGCAATCGCCATCACGACCTGCCGCGCCGGGTCTTTCTTCCTGTACCCGTCTTCCATATCTCCGGCAAGCACCAGACCAGTGAGCAGTTCCACGCTTTGCTCTGGCTTTACGTCCTCCAGCCAGTAAAGGGGCAGATTGGCGAACTCAAGAGCGCACTCCGCGCTGAACACCCGGACCTTCGTGATCTGCCGCTCTTCGGCGCGATAGAAAACAAAGGCATAAGGCAGTGGCTCAGGCTGCGCGCAATTTGACATCGTTCCATTGAATGAATGGCCTTTTTCCGATTCCATCCTGCAGCCTGTGCAGCAATTCTTCTTCGCTGCGTCAATGCCGTCAAACGAATCAAAGCAGCACATGGTGCGTTCTTTGGCTGCGGCCGGAATCCGGTAACCAATCCACAGCGGTGCTGTCTGCTTCTGCACCAGGCCGTCGAGCATGGCCTTGAGACCGGCAGCCGCGGAGAGTTCCTGGACTTTGGCATTGGTGACTTTGGGCTTTTGCGCCGCCGCAATCGCAACACAACAGACCAGTACAAGTGCGCTCGAATATCTCTGCCAGTTCTTCACGGCAAGCCTCCTCTATTTGTTCAGAATTTCCATCATGTACTCAGTGATTTCCGGTGAACTCATAAGGGACATCTTGGAGATCAATGACTTCTTTAGCTCTGGATTCGTCTCCTTGCGCGCGAGCGCAACCATCTCTTTCCCGGCGCCGTGGAGAAACAATGCGTTGATCACTCTTTTCTTCATCGCAATGTCGGATTGCGTTCCGTACAGCCTGGTCAATGCCGCCAGGCTGTCCCCGCCGCCAACCAGTCCAAGAGTGTTGATCGCCTTTTCAAGAACGCCGGGGTCTTTTTCCGTCTGCACAATCTCCGCCAGTTCGTGGGAGCATCCGCAGAGCAGCATCGCCCCGACAGCAGCTTCGCGCGTCTCGGCATCGGGAGAGTTCTTGTAGAAATCCATCAGCTCCGCGCGCCCCCCCATCATGCCCAGGTAACGGATGGCTTCCCGCCGCATCTCAGGGTTCTTTTCTGTCTTGGCCAAAGCCAGCACATCATCCTTGCATCCGCACATCAACCACGCCTGGAACACCGTCTTCTTCACGCCAATGTCAGTCGACGAGCTGTAAATTTCCTTCAATACCGCGCGGTTGCGCGTATTGCTGTTCATGCCGATGTAACGAATGGCGCGCTTTTGCAGATCGGGCTGGTTGTTGGCTTTGGCCAGTGTCATCAGGATCTGCTGCGCCTTGTCTGATCCACTCTGGGACAAAACGAACAGGGCTTTGTCTTTCAACTTGGTGGAAGCATTGCCGGTGATCACTTTGTCAAGCAGGGGCACGGCTTTTTCGGGATCGGAATTCATCAGGCTCTGCAGGGCCAGAAGCTTGAGCTCTTCATCGGAGATGTTTTCGGGATTTACGCTGCCCCGCCACTCCTGCTCTTTCACGGCGGCATCGCGCAGCCATGTGCTCTTAGGATATTGCTTGCGCAGTTCGCCAACTGTCGTTAACGCCTGCGCTTTGTTGCCTGACTCATTCTGTGCGTTGGCCTTCCAATACATTGCGCCGTCCGCCTTGCGCCCGTGCATGGCAATGACCTGATCAAATCCCTTGATGGCTTTGTCATAGTCTTCTTCATCGAGCGCCTCTTTGGCGGAGTTGTAAACATCATCTTCACGCACGCTGGCCGCGGTTTGTGGGTCCAGCAGGGAAGCGGAAGGCACAACCTGCGCAACGGTGCGCGGCGACTGGCCGAAAAACATAATGCAGCCAAGAAAAAAATTAACTAAAAATAATTTGTGATTCATGTTCGTTATAGCCTCTGATTAACGTTGCCGCCGGGGCCTGGCTCCGGACGGTGCACTCTTGAATTCACTTCAGAACCAACTACCCTCACCTTGAATAAAAGCCCTTCAGACTGGATGGAACGGCGCACCTGCTGAAGATCTTCGGGCGAAACTTCAGACGGGCCATTGGCGATTTCCGCCAGAACGCCGCCCAATTGGTCCAGCAGCCTAGCCACCTGCGGATCACCCGCTTGCTGCGCGCTCACGCGATAAAGATGATTGTTGTCGAGCAGGTCGCGGGCCTGCGCCTGCTCTGCTGAAAAATCTGCGGGACCATTGCTATTGGTATTCATGATCTCCACGAGCAACATCTGCGAGCGCTCCAGATGGTCGCCCACCGCCACAAGAACAACGCGTTGCGGGTTGGACTGAGAAGGTGGTTGCTGCTGGGCGATGGGCGCCTGCACAGGGCGAGGCCAGAAACGCCCAGCCATGAAAGCCGCTGCCAGCAACAGAGCCATTACTCCGGCGAACGCCCATTTTCGTTGTGGTCTAAATAGTTGCCGAAGAAATCCGCCCTTTTCCGGCAAGCGGTCACGCAAGTTGAGCCACATCTTCTCTTCAAAGCCTGCCAGTGGCTCGGGAACTTCCAGCGGCCCAATCTGCCGGAGCATGGACTGCACGCGGCTGAATTCAGCCTGGCATTCTGGACAGGCGGCAAGATGGCGTTCCAATTCCGCGGCTTCCTCGGCGTCACCGTAATAATGCAATACGATCTGTTCTTCGCTCAGGTGCTTCATTTCACTGCACTCCCACCCCAGCGCGCGGGGCGCGCAGCGGTCCCCGGACTTGCATATGGCTCCAGTTGCTGCCTCAGTTTTTGCACGGCGCGGAACACACTGTTTTTGGCGGCGCTCACTTTCAGGTCAAGCGCTAGGCTGATCTCTTCAATCGACCGGCCTTCCATGTGCCGCATCGTAAAGGCCACGCGTTCAGCCGGCGTGAGCAGGCCCAAAGCTCCGGCAATCTTGCGCTTCATCTCCGCGCTCAGCACCAGCCGGTCCGGCCCGGGAGAGTCAGCCGCTATCTGTACCTGATTGCCCTCTTCGTGATCAGGATTGTCAGCGATCTGGTAAGTCTCTTTTATCTGCATCTGCGTTTTTCTCGCATTCAGGAAGTCAAGCGTGCGGTTGACCGCGATCCGGTAAACCCAGGTGCTGAAGTTGGCGCGAAGCTCAAAACGCTCCAGGCTTTTGTAGGCCCGCAGAAATGTTTCCTGCACCAGTTCTTCTGAATCCTGCTGGTTCCCGGTCATGCGGTAGACCACGCGAAAGATGCTGCGCGAATGGCGCTCCACCAGGACACGAAAAGCGTCCCGGTCGCCGGCCAGCACCTGCGCCACTACCGCTGCATCAGTAACTTCCATTCGATTAACTTAGACCGGAATTGAGGGGAGCGGTTAGGTTTTTCTGAAATCCCGAGCGGAGCGAGGGAACCGTATAGCAGTGATACTGCTAACTTTGACGGGTTTCGATTTCCCGGAGCGCTTTCGGTGGGCCGCGACGCATTATGCCGGGTTCTTTGGTAAGAATAGGGGGCCCTCGCTGCGCGCTCGGGACTACGGAAAAACGGCTTGCGCCACCCTCAGCACGGTGCTCTCGTCAAAATGCCTGCCCAGCACCTGCAGCCCAATGGGCAAGCCCGATTTGGTCTGTCCGCAAGGGACGCTGATTCCGGGGACGCCAGCCAGATCGGCGGTGACCGTATAAATATCGGCCAGGTACATGGAGAGGGGATCGTCTGATTTTTCTCCAATTTTGAAAGCCGCGGTCGGAGCGGTGGGCGTAACCATGGCG
>DATBCN010000761.1:0-2475 GCA_036270475.1 Candidatus Angelobacter sp.
GTAGCCTTATCGGGATCAGCGACAGGCGTTGGCACTTTCTTGGTGCCAGCAAGTTCAGCCGCGGTCTGGGTGATATTGCGTTTGGAAAATGGCGCAAAGAATCCCCAGCAGGTGGCTGTGGGAGCGGCTGGCTTCTTGTCTGGCGATGCGGCTGGGCAATCTTTGCCGTACTTTTCCTGCAACTGTGGCAGCACCGCATCAACCAGCGCCTGATCGCTCTTGCCTGCTGCCTGGGCCTTGGCGACGGCATCGCGCAGGGCAACAAGATAGTCATGGAAGTCGCGGACATCTGCCACCGTTGCAACATCGCCATGCCCGGAGACAAACGTCGCCGCAGGATGATCAGCCAGCAGCTTGTCGAGCGTCTTTACCCAATCGCTGGTGGTGGCGTCAATCAGGTTGGGCAAGTGCTTCTGCCAGACTAGATCACCGGCAAAGACCACGTCGGCATCGGGCACGGTAATTACGGAGTCACCGCCGGTGTGGCCCAGCATGTAGCGCACCTGGATTTGCCGCGCGCCCAGGTAGATATCGACGGCGTCGCTATAGACCTCATCGGGCAGGACCAGTGCCTCCACCATGGCTTTTTGTTCCGGCTTTGGATTGGCGCCAAAGAACTTGAGATTTTCCGTCCGCAGCCAGCCGCGCAGGTTGCGTTGCGCCAGAATGGTTGCACCCTCTTTGGCAAATATAGCGTTGCCGCCAGTGTGGTCCAGGTGATAGTGGGTGTTGACCACAAAGCGGATAGGGAGGTTGGTAATCTTGCGGATTTCCGCCAGCAGATCGCGAGCGGGCGCCACGTCTTCAAATGAATCGACGACCACCACGCCGTTGGCGCCGACAATAAATCCCGCATTGCTTCCAGCTTTGCCGCCGTCAGAGCTGATGGCGGCATAAACGCCTTCACCGATTTTCTTTATGGTGAAATCTGCCGTGTCAACACAAAAGGCAAAGGTCGTAAGGAAAAAGCCAACGAATAGGAGTGCCGCCGTTCTTGTCCGCATGCCGCTGATAGTAACATTACCGGTCGCTATTTGCTTTGTTGAGAGCACAGTGTTAAAAGCTGATACGCGGCATTGGTCAGCGTTAACTGACCCAAATGTCCACCGCCTCGCCCTCCTAAAACGGATTTGTTAGGATGGTGATGGGGAAGGGCCGCCTGATATCCCGCGGGCTGGGCCGGTTGCAATCCAATCAGCTGCATAATTCGTACTCCTAGGAAAGCGAGAGAATAACGCGTGAGCGGCACGCAAGCGCCAAATAATAAGGAGGACGCTGCCCTGATCGCGTGCATTCGCGCGGGGGACCAAAGCGCCATGGCTGACTTGTATGACCGCTACGCCGGTGTTGTGTATGGAGTTGCCCTGCGCGTGCTGGCCAACACCACCGCGGCGGAGGACGTGGTGCAGGAAGTGTTCCTGCAGTTATGGCGCAATCCTCAGGCTTTTGACCCTGACCGCGGCCGGCTTGCCCCCTGGCTGGCGGTAATCGCGCGCAACCGCGCCGTTGATCTGCTGCGGAAACGCCCCATGGAAGACGATATAGCGGAAATGCCCATCTCCACGGGCGTCAATCTGGAAAATGAGGCCTCACAACGGCTGGCCGTGGAAAAAGTTCGCGGCGTTTTAGGGCAGCTCCCCCAGGACCAGCGCAAAGTGCTGGAAATGGCGTTTTTTGAAGGCATGACCCATACGGAGATCGCCGGTAAAACCGGGGACCCGCTGGGCACCGTCAAGACCCGCATACGCACCGGATTGCTGGCCTTGAGAAAAGCATTTGCATGAACGAGCATCCACAATACGCTGAAGCGCTGGCGCTGTACGCCATGGGCGCGCTCGACAATGCGCAGGAGCTGGCCGCTCTGCAGGCGCATCTGGGCACATGCGGAGATTGCCGCCGTGAACTTGAAGCATTGCGCGCTGATATGGCGCTGCTGGCGCTCTCCGCCACGGGACCGCAGCCTCCCGCAAGATCACGCCAGCGCTTGATAAACGCCATTTCCGCCGAGCCGCGTGTTGAGGGAACAGTGCCGGAGCGCTATGCCGTGGGCCGTTTGCGCTCGCGCTGGTTTTCCTTTGCGCCGGTCATGGTGATGTTGTTGCTCGCGATCTTCAGTCTGCTGCTGTGGCGCGATGTGCGGAATACCAGGTTCCAGCTACGAGTGGCGCACGCGCAACTGGAGCAGATGCAGGCGAAAGTCGCCCAACAAGATCTTGATCTCCAAAAAGCGCGGATGATGAGCGATCTGCTGCACGCGCCGGACGCCTGGCCCCTGACGCTGGTTTCCGTGAAGACCCCGCCGCAGCCCCAGATGAAGATGATTTATTCGCGCGAAAAAGGCGCTCTGCTGCTGATGGCCAGCAATGCGCCGATGCTGCCGGACGACAAGATTTATGAACTATGGCTGCTTCCCGCGGATGGCGGCGCGCCCATGCCTTGCGGCTGGTTCAAGCCAGATAAGCAAGGCAACGGCAT
>DATBCN010000762.1:0-6360 GCA_036270475.1 Candidatus Angelobacter sp.
CAGCGTGTGCAGCTCGTCAATGAACACGATGGAGTTCTGGCTCTCCATCAATTCCTTCATGATGGTCTTGAGGCGCTCTTCGAATTGTCCGCGGTATTTCGTCCCGGCGACAATCAAAGAAAGATCGAGCGAGAGAATGCGCTTATCCGCGAGGAACGGGGGCACGTCGCCGTCCGAAATACGCTGCGCCAGGCCTTCAACGATGGCCGTCTTGCCGACACCCGGCTCACCGATCAGCACCGGATTGTTCTTGGTGCGGCGGCACAAAATCTGGATTACACGCTCGACTTCGCCTTCGCGGCCGACGAGCGGATCAAGCTGGCTGTCCATGGCGGCCTGGGTCAGGTCGCGCGAGAATTCAGCCAGTAAAGAAGATTCGCGGTTGGAACCGCGCTGGGGTTGGGCCTTTTCCTGAGTGCTGCGCGCCAGTTCTTCACGGATGGCGCTCAGGCGGAGCCCGCGCTCATGCAGAATTTCAGCGGCAAAGCACTTCTCTTCACGCAGAAGTCCCAGCAGAAGGTGCTCTGTGCCGATGTGCTTATGGCTAAGGCGTTCTGCTTCCTCGGCTGCATAAGCCAATACCCGTTTGCATTCATTGCTTAAAGGCAGGTCCACCGAAGTGGAGACCTTTTCCCGAATCGTGGTGTGCCCTTCAATCTGCTTGCGGATGGACTCAACCGACGCATGAGAGCGCAGAAAGCGATTAGTTAACGCCTTGTCTTCACGCAACAAGCCCAGCAGAAGGTGCTCCGTCTCTATGTACGGAGAGCCAAACTGGCTGGCTTCGTATCTCGCAAAGAAGATTACGCGCCTGGCTTTCTCGGTATACCGCTCGAACATATTCCCCTCACCCCAGATGGTCCCAGTCACCTCTGCCGGAAACATCTTTCTCTCTTTCTGGCTGCGATCCCCTGCCTCTCCAGAAAGAAGCCTTGCTGTCCGGCCAGCGCCCTCCGTCACGAGGGGGCCTCAGCTGCGCCGGACAAACCTACCATCTGCCCTATTTCGGCAGATAAAATCAGAAACCGTCCCTCTCGCCTTTTCCCTTAATTCAGTGAAGCGGGCGAAACTTCCTCGGCCATGCCGTGATGCAGCCGCAATACGCGGTCACAACGCCGGGCAAACTCAAGGTTGTGGGTAACGATGAGGGAAGTGAGCCGGTACTCTCGATGAAGTCTCTGTACCAAAGCGAACACCATTTCCGCGGTCCGGTTGTCCAGATCGCCGGTTGGCTCATCTGCCATCAGGACCTCGGGTCCTGTTATCAGGGCCCTGGCCAGGGCCACCCGTTGTTGCTCACCGCCGGAAAGTTCCCCCGCGCGATGATGACTGCGGCCCTCTAATCCAACTTCCCGCAACCACCCCGCGGCTCTTTCCATGGCCTTTGGGTACGCGGCGCCTTGTATCAGGAGCGGCATGGCAACATTTTCCTGCGCCGTAAATTCCGGCAGCAGATAGTGAAACTGCCATACGATGCCGACCGTCCGGTTACGAAAATCCGCGGCAGCATCGTCGGTTAGCTTCGCTATGGGAATCTGGGCGCAGTATACGTCACCTGCAGAAGCACGATCAAGAGCACCTAGGATATGCAACAAACTGCTCTTGCCTGCACCAGATTCACCCACAATGGCAAGCATTTCCCCCTTCCTTACCTGGAAGGACAAGTTTTCAAAGAGCACTAAATCCGTCTGACCTGACTTATATATCTTCTTAAGTCCGCTTACACGAACAACTTCAGGCGGCAGATCAGCTTGTCCTATTGGATGCACTGGCCCGCCTGAATGGTGCAGACATCCATCTTCCCCAGCATTTTCAAGGCCTTTTCCATGGCATCCGTTGCTTACTTATTTAAACCCCTGTGATCAAGGTAAATCTCTAAAATTTCTCCCTGGAAACTTCTTGAGATTTCATTAAACTTCTTAATTCTTTCTTACACAAAACTTCAAGGTTATCAATATCTTCCACCCATTATGCCGCCTGATGCAATGAGGTTTTTCACTCATAGCGTAATGCTTCCGCCGGCAAAACGCGCGCCGCAGACCAGGAGGGATACAGAGTGGCAACAAAGGAGATAAGCAGCGCCACCGCCGCGATGAGAATGCCATCCAGCACACGCGGCGCAAAGGGCAGATAATCAATGGAATAGACCTCTGACGATAACGCCACAAAATGGTATTTGGCCCCGGCAATCGCGACCCCGTAGCCCAGGACCAATCCCGCCAGCGTCCCAATCACTCCGATCAGAACTCCCTGGAACATAAAGATGGCGCGTATTTGGCCCTTTTTTGCGCCCATGGAAATAAGCACGGCGATGTCCTTTGTTTTCTCCATCACCATCATGATTAGAGAAATCAGAATGTTCAACGCCGCGACAAAAACGATCAGCCCGATGGTCAAAAATGTCACCACCCGCTCCAGCCGCAAAGCACGGAACAGGGCCCGGTTTTCTTCCATCCAGTTTTTTGCCGCAAAGCCCGGGCCGGCCACCTTTTCCAATTCATTTCCCACTTCTTCTGCCTTATACAGATCGTCAATTTTGAACTCAATGACAGATATCACACTATCGGGAAGGCTGAACAACCGCTGCGCGTCAGAGAGGCGGATGAACCCCCAAGCACTGTCATAGTTGTAAAAGCCTGAGCGAAAAATCCCCACAACTTTGAATTGCTGGTATCTGGGCATCATGCCCAGCGGTGAAAGTTCGCCCTGCGGGCTGATGACCATAATGGCCGATCCCACGGTTGCGCCAATGGTCTCCGCTAAGTCCTTTCCCAGCACTACAGGAGGCAGGCCCTTTCCGGTCTTGCAAGCCTCATCGGTCTCTGCGCATGGCTCCAGCGGCGCGGCAGAACCCAGCTTTACGGATTTCAGTAGCTCGCTTACCCGATTTTCATAGGCCGGAATCACGCCCTTTAAAAGCGCTCCGCTGGCCCTTGCCGCCCTGGATGCCAGGACCTGTCCATACATTGCCGGCGCAACGCCGATTACGCGAGGCTGCTTCTCCAGCCGCGTCATCAACGCGCGCCAATCTTCAATGCCGTCATTTTGTACCCGCACCAGATTGATGTGCGATTGCGACCCGAGCAACTGGTCCTGCAGGTCTTTCTGAAAACCGGCGTTGATAGACAACGCAATCACCAGCGAGGCCACGCCCGCCGTTACGCCAACCACCGAGATTACCGTGATTACGCCGATCACCGCCTGCCGCCGCTTGGCACGCAGATAACGCGCGGCTACAAAGAGCTCAAATCTCACAGTTGCTCCTGGAATGAACAATCATGATGAATGATCACGCAGCCTTTCTCCAAAAGAATGGAACCAGAGGCACGCGTGCTTGGTATTCGCGAAAGTTTTCTCCAAATCGCTTTTGCAACTCCTGCTCTTCCATCCAGATCATCAAAGGAAAAGTTGCCAGCACGCTGATCGCGAACAAAATAAAACTTACCACCAGGCCGCTGCCAATCGTCCAGCCGGCGAAGTTCAAGAGATGGGCAACATAAATGGGATGGCGCATACGGGCGTGCAATCCTGTGGTCACAAGTTCCTGGGTATGCTCGTCCGGGCGAATCTCGGCTTCACCGCTGAGCTTGTGCGCGCCGAACCCGGAACGTATCCGGGCGTATGTCTTCAATCCAGAAAACATCAGAATCGCAGCAGGCGCCCACATCCAGGGCAGGGAATAGATCCGCACCAAACGCCACGGCCATGTGGTCCACCCCAGTACAAAAATAATCACGGCCCAGATTGGCAGCAAAAGCAGGTAGGGTGAGCGGCGCATGTTCCGCCATGAATCGGCAAAAGGATGAATGGCAAACCAGAAAAGAGGGATGCTGCCGTAGAGCACACTCGCCATCCATGGGATGTGCAGCAGCTTAGCCTCCATAGGGGAATTGTAGCAGTGATTAGAATGTATATCGCAGTATCCGGAGGGATGCCGCTGCCTACACAAAAGAGAAAGCCGAAAAAACCCGCGTCACGCTCTCGCGGAAAAAGACCGCTGGCCCGCCGCGTCAGCAAGCCAATCATCCGCTGCGTGATCTTTGACCTGGATGACACGCTTTATGACTGCCTGCGCCAGCGTGTGCCGGCCGCGCATCGGCATGCAGCGCAGGCCATGGTGGAAGCGGGCCTCAATGCCGATCCGGAAGCGGTCTACCTCCAACGCATGCGCGCCTTTCGCCGCGATCCCATGCTGCGCTATATTGACGCTGAAGTCACTCGCTACTTTGGCCCGGAAAATCCTGAGGCCATCAGCCTGGCCGCGCGTGAAGCATACTTCAACTGTCCCGTTGGCAAGCTCAAACTTTTTCCCGCGTCGCTGCCGTTGCTGCGTTTTCTGGCAGGCCAAGGCGTCAGGAACTTCATCGTCAGCTTCGGTGAGCCAAAGATCCAGCGCGCCAAAGTAGAGTCGCTTGGGCTGGACCGCGAAGCGTCCATCGAAAAAATTTATTACGCTGACCGCGGCAATGTGCTTACCAAGGAAGCGGCCTTCCGCAAGATACAGAAAAGGACCCGGTTGAAGCCCGGCGAGATACTTGTGGTCGGCGACCGCCCCGCGCGCGAAATCCGTGCGGGCAGGGAACTGGGCATGCCCACCGTCCGCCTGCTGCACGGCGAGTTCAAAGCACAGATGCCCGCCGGCCCGGAAGAAGAGCCGGATTATGTCGTAAGAAACATTGCAGAGATCCGGAAGCTGCCATTCCTCTGGGGGAAAGCGATGCAAAAATAAGTCCATCAGCGCGGCCCGTCGCTGCCGAATAAAAAGCCGTCCAATAAGAAAGGGACCGTGAGGAGAGCGGTCCCTTCCTGATCGCAATGGCTTATTCCGTAACAATGGCAATACGGAATGGCAATTTGCCTACAGGATACGATTGCAGTTTCTTCATCGCGCCGCTGGCCGGATCGAAGGTAAATACCGTGATCTGGTCAGGAGGCGGAGGAGTGGCTTGATTGCTGGATTGGGTCACGATCACAAACCGGCCGCTGGGATCCATGGCAATCTGAAGCGCTCCGTTTCCGGCGGACTCTGACGTGCCAATCTGGCTGAAAGCGGCAGTCGCAGAATCAATGGTGAAGACGTGTACCACTCCCGAACTGTCCACGGAGAGCAGGAATTTCCCCGTGGCGTCGATGATTTCATCCATAAAACCGGATGTGCCGGAAAACAGGGTGCTGCCCGCAGCCGGCTTACCTGTGGAATCGATGTGATAAGAATTGATTGCGCCAAGGCTGCCGTCAATGGCGAATGCCACGTTCCCGGTGGGATGCTGTATGGCCACTGCGCCCTGTTCGTCCGTTCCCAGCCCCTGAGCATTTCCCAGAGTGCCATTGGCGGAACGCGGAAAGACGCTAAAGTCGCCCACGCTGTGGAAGCCAACGCCGCCCACCGCCAGAAAGTTTTTATTCACTGCCAGGCTGTCCGGGTTATCGCAGAAAAAGCACGCTCCACCGAACAGGAAGGGAGAACCCGAAAGCGGAGTCAATGCTCCCGAACCCGCAATGCTAAAGCTATAGATCACATTGCTGGTGTTGTCCGGGGTCGTTCCGGCGACATACACGTCCTGTGCATCCGCCGTGATCGCGCTGGTCGATGAGACGACAGCGTTTCCTGCAATGCTTGGAATACCGGTAGCTGGGTCCACCTTGTAAGAAGTAAGCGTGTGGGTACTGGCGACCATAAGGAATCCGCCGCTTGCCGCCATCAGGCCGTTGAAGGCGAAAGGCGATCCAGGAATCTGCGTCAACGTGCCGTCCGAATTGAGGCGGTAGCCGTCAGTGGGCTGGCCGCTGGTGGCGACTCCGCTCACGAAGATAAACGTTCCATGCGCTGCCGGAGTCGGCGTAGGGCTCGGCATAGGGGATGGCTTGGGTGTGGGAGTTGGGGTTGGCGAGGGGCGTGAGCTAACGCCTCCACATCCAACCAGCAATGCAGCAAAAATCAGGCCCAGAACGAACACACCCCATGCACAGACATTTTTCATGTTGCTCTCCACGAGGGGACAGGTGGTTGCTGCTGGATAAGAAAGCAAAAGTAAGTAGCAGGTTGGCTGATTAGGTAGATTTCTATACGCGTTAGGGCCTCAGAGAACCGGAGCCGTAGACGCCGTTTGTGCTGCCGTGGGAGGGCTATTGAGTTGCAGAACGTTTTTTAGCCTCTTTGATACACCATTCGACATGCTGGTCCAGCACTTCCAGCGGCATGGGACCGCTGCCCAGGACACGCTCGTGAAAATCCCGAATATTGAACTTCTTCCCCAGTTCTTTTTTCGCTCTTGCTCGCAAGCGCAAAATCTCATTGCTGCCCAGCTTATATGCCAGCGCCTGCGCGGGAACTTCCATAGAGTACCGTGATACTTCGGT
>DATBCN010000763.1:0-2090 GCA_036270475.1 Candidatus Angelobacter sp.
TAGCATTTGTGTCAGCCATCAGCCTGGCGAGTTTTGCCTGGGCAGGGACCGCCAAGGAAGATTCAACCGAACGCCTGCAAAAATCTTCTGAAGTTTTGAACCAGATGGTGCAGGCCCCAGACAAAGGGATTCCAGAAGAAGTACTCGCGCGCGCCAAGTGCATCGCCATTGTGCCGCACCTGGTCAAAGGCGGCTTTTTGATCGGCGGCAAGCACGGACGCGGTGTAGCCACCTGCCGTACCGCTGATGGCTGGAGCGCGCCTGCCTTTATCTCCGTGGGCGGCGGAAGCTGGGGACTCCAGATTGGCGTGGAAGGCGTTGACCTGATCATGCTGGTAATGAACGACAAAGGCATGCAACAGTTGCTTTCCAGCAAATTCCAGGTGAGCGGTGAAGGATCTGCCGCAGCCGGACCGGTTGGACGCCATGCATCCGCGGGCACCGACTGGAAGCTGGATACCCAGATGCTGACTTACTCGCGGTCTAAAGGGGCCTTTGCCGGCCTTACCTTGGAAGGCGCGGTGATCCAGCAGGATGAAGACTCCACCAACGCGGTTTACGGCAAAGACGCGCCGTTCAAATCAGTCCTGTTGGGCAAAGTCCCAACACCGGAACTGGCCAGGCCGTTCATACAGTCCGTTGAGCGGGTCGCACACAAGGCAGATGTAAAAGAAGCGACCGACGAGAAAAAGTAGTCTCGGTTCTCGCGGTACAATCAAGCACGCAACCATCACGCAAAAGATGGCTGCGTGCTTTTTCTTTTCCAGCTCCGGGCCTGTATTTTTGGGTCCAAATCTTAAAGCCGGCCATGAGCAGCTCTGCACTGCGGAACGCATCTAAGTATCTGGATAGCCAGTCAATTATCAAAATCGTCCTACGAGGAACCATGCAAAATCTTATTCGCGTCGCGCTGGCGTCTTTGCTGGTGGTATGCGGTCTTTCGCAGACGTGCAACGGATACTCCGTGCTTACGCATGAAGAAATTGTCGATCTGCTGTGGGCCGACTCCATCAAGCCAATGCTGTTGCACAAGTATCCCGCGGCCACGGAGGAAGACCTGCGCAAGGCCCACGCGTATGCCTATGGCGGATGCCTGATCCAGGACATGGGATATTACCCTTTTGGCAACAAGCTGTTCAGTGATCTGGTCCACTATGTCCGCAGCGGAGATTTTGTGGAAGCATTGCTGTCAGAATCCACGGACATTAACGAGTACGCCTTTGCGATGGGCGCACTGGCGCATTACGCAGCCGATATCGCCGGCCATCCTACGGTGAATGCCGCGGTTGCCATGGAGTTCCCGGAATTGCGCGCCAAATACGGCCCTTCAGTGACTTATGCCCAGAACACAAAAGCGCACATCCGCACCGAATTCGGGTTTGATGTGGTCCAGGTTGCCAAGCAGCGTTATACCTCCGATTCATATCATGACTTCATCGGTTTTGAGGTTGCCCGGCCAATATTGGCGCGCGCATTCCTCAAAACCTATGGCGTTACGCTGGACGACATTTTCAGCAACGTCGACCTTTCCATCGGAACATTTCGCTGGTCAGTAAGCCGGGCCATCCCGGAAATGACGCGTGTAGCGCTGCTGACAAAAGAAGATGAAATGGTTAAGGAGAACCCGAGCTTCGCCAAGAAGAAATTTCTCTACAACCTGAAACGCTCTGAGTATGAAAAGGAATGGGGCAAGAAATACCAAAAGCCCGGATTCGGCGCCAGGATCATGGCGGTGATTTTTAAGATCATCCCCAAGGTAGGGCCTTTTAAAGCAATTGCGTTCAAGATGCCCAACCCCAATACCGAGACCCTTTATCTCCAGAGCGTGAACACAACGCTGGACCAATATCGCCGCTATTTGAATGATCTGAAAGCCGGAAGCCTGAACCTTGAAAACAAGGATTTCGACACCGGAAAACTCACGCTTCCGGGAGAATACAAGCTTACCGATGAAGCATATGCCAAGCTGCTGGATAAATTAGCGAACGCTAAATTCGCCGGCACAACAGAGGACTTGCGCAAAAACATTATAGCGTTCTATCAGGACCCTTCCGCGCCCAACTTTACCAAGAAGAAGCGGGAGAAATGGG
>DATBCN010000764.1:0-1916 GCA_036270475.1 Candidatus Angelobacter sp.
GAAATATCACTGCCACGCCGGTTGAAATTCCAGTCGTTGAAACTCAAATCGTTGAAATTCCAACCCAGGAAAATCAAGATGCCGACACGCAACCCCCGGCAAAATCCGGGCCTGACGCTGCCAAGCGTGCCAAGCAAGCTGCCTGAATGCCGGGCAGCATCTGGCGCTCTGCTACTTAATGATTCCACGTTCTGAAGCTGCGATAAACCGCAGCAGCATTTCCACATCTTCTCCCTGGCCGGTCTCAGATTTCAGTTTTTCCACCGCCTGCGTGGTATTCAACCTGGAATTCAGGAGGACGCGGAAAGCATGATGAATTTTGCGAATGCGCTCCTGGCTGAAACCGCGTCGCTCAAGCCCCACGGCGTTGACGCCATAAGTCCTGGTCTCTCTTGGGGAAACGCATTTGCAAAAAGGCAAAACGTCCTTGGTAATAACGGTGCCGCCGCCCACATAAGCATGGGCGCCAATCCTGGTGAACTGGTGGACAGCGCAAAGCGCCCCCACTACCGCCCATTCTTCCACCGTGACGTGGCCGGCCAGCGTGGCCGCATTCACCAGCATCGCATTGTCGCCCACCACGGAATCATGGCCCACGTGAGCATACGCCATGATCAGCGTATGGCTTCCTATCCTGGTAACGCCGCCGCCTTTGTTTGTGCCCCGGTTGATGGTTACGCACTCACGGACCACATTGTGGCTGCCCATTTCCAGCCAGGTATTTTCGCCTTTAAAGCTGGTGTCCTGGGGCTCCCCGCCAATCACGCAAAAAGGGAAAAAACGGTTATGCGTCCCGATCTTTGTCGGCCCATGGATAATCACATGCGACGTCAGTTCGCATTGTTCACCCAACTCCACGTCCGCGCCCAGAATGCAATATGGTCCAATCAAGCAGGTTGGATCAATGCGGGCCCTAGGATCAATCACTGCGGTTGGGTGGATCATTCCTTTGTTTCTGCCGGGGATTCTGAGGCGATCCCTCCGCGATTGATTGCCACCATTTGCGCGCTGACGGTGCCATCGCACACCAGCTTGCCGTTCACGAAAGCCTTTCCGTCCATGCGCACGATAACGCGCGAAGAAGCAGGTCTCCAGCTCAGCACATCCACTTCAATCCGTAGCTGGTCACCGGGGACCACGGGACGGCGGAAACGCGCCTTTTCAATGCTGGTAAAGACAATCAATTTGTTGTCGCGGTCTTCGACTTCACCCAGCAGCAGCACGCCGCCGGCCTGGGCCATGGCTTCAATAATCAGCACACCCGGCATGATGGGAAAGCTGGGAAAATGCCCGGCAAAGAAAGGCTCATTGATGGTCACATTTTTGAGCGCGACGATCCGCTTCTCCCGTTCCATCTCCACCACCCGGTCGATGAGAAGAAATGGATAGCGATGCGGAAGAATGGCCTGTATCTGCCTGATATCCAGTGGCAGAGGCAGCGCCGCGGTTGCGGAGGTTTCGGCGGGATTCACGTTTGCTGTTTCGTTCATTCTGAAGCGCGAATTATAGAAGATTTGCCGTCAGGTTGGAACTCTTTAGCGTTTGCCGCCATCAAGTTGCAAAGCAAAGCTTATCGGGACACGGAACAAGAACAAGAAAATTCTAATGCTGACGGACTGGTTTCCGCGGTAGCCCATAATCCACAGTTTGCCATCCGGATTTTTCCGCAAGTGTGCATTTCAATCTCAACTGGGCCGACAGTTCGATGACCTTAAAGATGAAATCCGGGTATTTTGACTTGATTTGACGACGTCAGCACAATGACCGCCGCCAGAATATCCAACCAAAAGGATCTGCCGCGCAAAAGCCGCGTTGAATTGCGATCAATGAGCGACGAAGTCGGGAGGCATTCACGTAGCCTGCATCTACTCTCCTTGGGTATCCGCGTGCTCATCTTTGCCTGTCTTCTGCATCTT
>DATBCN010000765.1:0-4303 GCA_036270475.1 Candidatus Angelobacter sp.
CAGGGTGGCAATGCCGCGGTAATGGACGATCCTGGCCTGCTGCCGCAAGCGCGGCAAAAGATTGCGGTCAAGAGTCCGGCCACCGGTTTTGTGACTGGCATGATGGTTGAACAGATTGGCACAGCCGGAGTGCTTCTTGGCGGCGGACGTGCCCGCAAAGAAGATTCCGTCGATCCCGCCGTGGGCATCTTGGTCCACAAAAAAATCGGCGATGCGGTTGCTCAGGGCGAGCCGCTCTGCACTGTTCATTACAACTCAGCCGAGCGCATGGCCAGTGCAGCTTCGCTCATTGAACAAAGCTACACGATTGCCGCCGCGCCGTTGCTAAAAGCCCGGCCGCTGATTCACCAGATCATCGGGGATAAATGATTGTGCGCCTATCGCTTGGCCACGTCCTGCGCGATCAGCGGCACCACGTCCTTAAGCAGCGCTTTGAACTGTCCGGAGATTTTCCTGCCAATTTCCAAAACTTCTTCATGATGTATGGGCGCGTCGGTTGTTCCTGCCGCCATGTTGGTTACGCAGGAAATCGCAAGCACCTTGATCCCCATCTGTCGCGCCACAATCGCCTCCGGCACCGTAGACATGCCAACCAGGTCCGCGCCCATCGTGCGAAAAGCGCGTATCTCCGCCGGCGTTTCATAGCTCGGACCCAGCACCGCCACATACACTCCTTCGGCCAGTTCAATGCCCAACCGTTTTCCCGCCTCCAGCGCCGCCTGCCTGTAGCTCTTCGAATATGCTTCACTCATGTCGATAAACCGCTGCCCCACGCGCGGATCTTCCGGCCCCACCAGCGGATTCTGTCCCTGCAGGTTGATGTGGTCTTTAATCACCACCAGCCGTCCCTGGCCATACGATTGGTTAATGCCGCCGGCCGCATTGGTCAGGATTGCGGCGCGCACTCCCATGCGGGAAAACACGCGCATGGGAAAAACCACGCTCTGCACCGGATAGCCTTCATAAAGATGGACGCGGCCCTGCATCACCACCACGGGCCATGCGCCAATGTTTCCCATCACCAGTTGGCCGGCGTGTCCCACGGCGGTGGACCGGGCAAAATGCGGGATATCGTTATAGCTGATGCGGACCGTGTCCGTCATCTCGTCGGCAAAGCTTCCCAGTCCCGATCCCAGCACAACCGCCACCAATGGCTTGATCGGGCTCTTGGAAGAAATAAACTTCGCCGTAAATTCCGCCTGGGTAAAATCGTCGCTCATGCTCATGGTGTGGTTTGGGGTTCCTCTCTATCTAAAGCCGCAATGCAAACTGTGCGGAACCCAAATTGTAATGCTATAGTTCGATCCATGTTAGTCTCACGCTCTTTGCTTGCTGCCCGCTTTTTCCTGCTTATCGTTTTCTTGTCTTCTTTTGCGACACACGGCTGGGCGCAAAAAAAGGCGCCAGCCGCCGCTTTACCTGAGCAAAAGACCGCTCGCTACTTTGAGTCGGTCCGCAATCAGCCGCCGTTGTTGCACGCATTTTTGCAGCAGATGCCCAAGGGCGGCGATCTGCACAACCACCTCTCCGGCGCGGTCTATGCGGAAAGTTTCATGGCTTATGCCGTGCAGGACGGCCTATGTGTCGATCGCAATGCTCTTGCCCTCACAGCGCCGCCATGCGATGCCGGCGGCAACAAGCCGCCCGCCGCCTACGCCCTGCGCGACGCTGCCCTTTACGGACATCTGCTGGATTCGTTCTCCATGCGCCAGTTCATTCCCGGCGCTGAGTCCGGCCATGACCATTTCTTTGCCACCTTCGGGAAATTCGGCGCGGCCACCAATGCGCACACCGCTGACATGCTGGCTGAAGTGAAATCACGTGCTGCTGCCGGACATCTCCAATATATGGAGCTCATGTTCAACCCTGACGGCGGCGCTGCCGGACGCCTGGGCGCTTCGCTCGGCTGGAATGACGATCTCGGCAAAATGCGTGAGCAGCTCCTGGCGGCCAGTCTGCCAAAGATCATCTCCGATGCCAGTAAATTTCTGGATGACACAGAAAAGCAGGAGCAAGGAACCATGCACTGTGGCCAGCCGCAGGCCGCTTCCGGGTGCAACGTGCAGGCCCGCTATCTTTATCAGGTTTCGCGCGGACTGGCCAAAGAAGTGGTCTTTGCCCAGATACTTGCCGGATTTGAAATGGCGTCAAAAGATCCGCGCGTCGTCGGGCTAAACCTTGTCATGGCGGAAGACTGGTACGTTCCCATCCATGACTTCAATCTGCATATGCGGATGCTGGACTATCTGCATGGAATTTATCCCAAAGTCCATATCACTCTCCATGCCGGCGAACTCACGCAAAACCTGGTCCCCCCGGAAGACCTGTTCCACATTCGCGCGTCCATTGAGCAGGGCCATGCCGCGCGCATCGGCCATGGCGTTGATGTAATGCAGGAAAACGCGCCGATAGAATTGCTGAAACAAATGTCGGCCCAGGGCATTCTTGTTGAAATCTGCCTTACCAGCAATGACGTGATTCTCAACGTGACCGGAACGCGCCATCCGCTTCCCATGTATCTGAAATTCAGCGTGCCCGTTACCCTGGCCACTGACGATGAGGGCGTTTCACGCGGTGACATTGTGCAGGAATACACGCGGGCCGCGGAAACTTACCATCTGAGTTATCTTGATCTTAAAAAATTCGCGCGCGCCAGTCTTGCTTACAGCTTCCTGCCGGGAGACTCCATCTGGAAGCCAAAGTCGGTTGGCACACGCGTTGCAGCATGCGCCAATGAGCAAGTCAATGACCGGGTCAATGCTAATCCGTCCTCTGGCTGCGCCGCGCTGCTTGCCGCCAGTGAAAAAGCCCGCCAGCAATGGGCACTGGAAAAGGCCTTTGCCGAATTTGAAAGCAAATTCTAAATGCCACCAGAAAGGCCCTGCGTCGTTGTTTTCATTTTCGGATTTCCGATCACCGGACCATCCGATCACGCGCGATCACCCGATCTCTTCCGGATCAGTATTCCTCGTGGCGAGGCTTTGATTTAAGAAATTTCGGCGCTCTTGGCAATATTGGCATTTCTGGCAATCGCTGTTGACATTCCGTCTACAATAGACGGGATTTTTCCAACGGCAATCTTTACCTGATAAGGACCCCTAATGTCACATTACGCGGGCTTGCTGGGCATCGTCGTCTTTTTGTCCATCGCTTACCTTTTCTCCACTGACCGCCGCGCCATCCGTTTAAAGACCGTTCTCTGGGGCCTTGGCCTGCAATTCCTCTTTGCCTGGATCGTCGTCCGCTATACCTGGGGCCAGACCGTAATGAGTGCGGCCGGCGACATAGTGAAAAAGCTGCTCGGCTATTCGTTTGCCGGATCAACCTTCGTCTTTGGCGATCTGGGATCCAATACTTCTCACTTGGGATTCTTCTTTGCTTTTCAGGTATTGCCCACCATCATCTTTGTCTCTGCATTTTTTGCGCTGCTCTATCACCTGGGCGTCATGCAGATCATCATTCGGGGCATGGCATGGCTCATGAACCGGGTTATGGGTGTAAGCGGCGCGGAATCGCTGGACGTTGCCGCCTCCATCTTCATGGGGCAGACGGAAGCTCCGCTCACGATCCGTCCGCTCCTTCCCGACTGCACCAAGTCAGAGCTGATGACCATCATGACTGCGGGCATGGCGCACGTTTCCGGCGGCATCATGGCCGCTTACATCCTTTATGGGATTGACGCTAAAAACCTGCTGGCCGCCGTAATCATGACTGCTCCCGGCACCATCCTGATGGCCAAGATGCTGGTTCCGGAGACGGAGCAGCCCAAGACCGCCGGCACGGTCCAGATTTCGAAAGATGAAATGCACAAAGACGCCAACATGCTTGGCGCCATCGCGCGCGGCACCATCGATGGCGGTCAGCTCGCTTTCAACGTAGCCATCATGCTCATTTCGTTTCTGGCCTTGATCGCTCTGCTGAACGGCCTCATGGGCTGGACGCACAACCACGTTGCTTGGTTCCCGGCCAGCATTCAGCAAGTTCTTGGTTTCATTTTTGCTCCAGTGGCATGGCTCATCGGTATACCGAAACAGGATTGCAGCACCGTTGGCAACTTGCTCGGCTCACGCATGGTAATTAATGAGTTGTATGCATACACAGTGCTGGGGGCGCAGAAGGCCACGCTCGATCCCCGCTCATTTACTATCGCAACTTTTGCTCTCTGTGGATTCGCTAATCTTAGTTCCATCGGCATCCAGATCGGCGGCATTGGCGCTCTTGCGCCGAACAAACGTGACCAACTCGCCAAACTCGGCTTCCGCGCCATGATTGCGGGCACCATGGCCAATCTTATGTCGGCTTC
>DATBCN010000766.1:0-4624 GCA_036270475.1 Candidatus Angelobacter sp.
GTGCGGGCGAATTCAGCTCAAATACGCATTCCCACCGTGGGTGATGTCGCATGCCGCGCCTTTGGCCGGATGGCTTTCTTCCTGGTGGAGCCTGAATGCCGCGTTGACCTGCTTCGTCCGTTCATTTGCCGTGAACTTGCCGCGAACCGAGAAACCCTGCCGGCATACCGAACAGCGCCAGGCGACGGGATTCCCATCGATCTTTTCTACGACCACTAATTCAGGCATGGGTGGAGTATCTCACATTGGGCCGGATTTAGCTGTTCAATTATGCACAGTTGCGGACGGGGCGACCGGTTGGGGCTTTCATCAGGGAAGGCGCGAGAGCAGTTCAGCGGGCCTGACCTTGAGAGCATGGGCCAGTTTGCAGATGGCGTCCAGTGAGGGGCTTTGCCCGGCGCGCTCCAGTATGCCCACATAGTTGCGGTGCAAGTCAGCCATTTCAGCAAGTTTCTCCTGAGATAGTTCCTGCGCAAGCCGAAGCTCTCGCAGCCGCTTGCCAAAGAGTTTTCTCTGCTCCTGAATACGCATGAATTAACTGGTTTACGCCTGGCATGCCCTGTCTTTCTACACATATATGATGTTGCACATTATAATGTGTATTGTTAAAGAGGAAACCGCCTTGCTTTTTTACCTGACGTGCTGGACTGAACATGATGGGATTTATTCCTGCGGGCACGAGCATTTGACCATCCGCGACGCGCTGGAATGCCTGGTGCCGGACGGAAAAAGCTTTATCAGGGCGAGGGACAATGGACGGCTGCGGTCACTTAACGATAGGGAGTTTAGCGTGTTCCAGGCGGAGGTGGCTGGCGGCATATTGAGGGGCAAAAGTTAAAAGAAAACCTCAACCACCTGAAAAATGGCGGCAATCACCCGCTTTGTCTCCCTCCCCGGCCTTTCCCATCTTTGTGTTGCAAACAAAAGCACTCGTTTCAATTCGATCCTTACGTGGCCCCTGCGTGACGCTTGCGGGCACCCTTTGCCTGCGCGCTGGTCCCGAATACTACCTCCTCCAACCAACCCATTTTAAAAGAGAGCTTTACCGATGCGAACCGCCGCTCAGACGTGAAGGAATGGATAAAGGCAATTGCGATTGCCTGGCGTTTGGCAAGGGCCTGTCCACTGGCAACGGCTCTTCCCGGTAAAGACGCGCGGTGTTGCGGACCGCCGAGATCACCATAATCAGCATCATTCCGGAGACGCCAAGGGTCCCGGCCACGTCAAAAAGACGGTGAGCGCGGCCCATGATATGCACCGTGGACTTCCACAGCAGGGCCAGATTACCGAGGGAAAGCAGGATGCGCAGTTCAGTAGGGCCCATTTTGAAATAGGAGATTTTGAAGTCGCCCAGAGTGTAAGTGGCGAGATAAATTTCAGCCGAGAGCATGAGATAGGCCACGAGCAGGCCAAGCGCGATGGCGGGCGACATGTATCCGGAAAGCGCGAGTCCGCCAAGAAGAAAGAGGGCGCTGAAGACGTCGACAACATGATCAACATAAAAGCCGTAGCGCGGACGCGAGTGGTTGCGAAAGCGGGCCAGGGTGCCATCCAGCGAATCGCCCAGCCAGTTGAGGGCGAGACAGAGCACCACCAGGATGAGTCCGGCTTGATTGGTGGCCGACCACCAGTACGCCGCGCCGGCGCCAGCCATGGAGAGCAGGCCCAGCACGGTGAGATGGTCAGAGTTGATCCATGCGGGAGTGCGTGCCGCCAGCCAGATCAGCGTACGCTTTTCCAGGTTGGCCAGGAAGCTCTGCTGTATCCGGCGGGCTTCATGAAAGCCAGGGCCGGGACGATTGGGTTGGGGAGAAAAATGATTGCCTGAGTGCGTTTGCTGCATGACGGTTCACCTCCGATTTGGCGATAGCAGGACGCCGGCCTGAAGAGGCTGCAGAAAAGTTTGGAAGGAGCTTTCGGCGCTTTTCCACATACTTCTTGAAGCCGGCACTTGCTATCAAAGGGGACTGTGCATGAACGAGCAGTCAACCGGCAATGCATACGAGATCAACTGGAGGTAAAACGGAAGTCAACAGATATGTACTGCAAAAGGCTGGGGTTGCGGACAATCCTGGGCGTGATCCGGAGGCCGGATGAGGGTGTAGAATGGCTGATCTGGAGATAAAAACCCAGACGCGCGACCGTTTGAAGGATAGGCCCCGGGGAATCTTATTTCGCACATTGCTTTATTTCGCACAGTGAATGAGGCATTCACTATAAAAAGCCATGAAAGCATTGATCTTTGCATAGCACAAATATGTTGTAAGCAAGACTGAGTGAAAACGATGTGCAAACCGTGCAAGAAAGGCCCCAAATTAGAAAGAAATTAAAAAGGGCAACCATGCCAGTCAGAGCTTGACACGCGGCGGCTGGCAGCGGAAAATCTTTGCCACTTGGTCAAGATCGTTTTGGGACTCAGTCCTGGCGTTTTGGCATTCACCCAGCGGAAAATGGTTGACGGAGAAGACATGGAAAAAACAGATCCCAGCGCGGTTGTGGAGGCACAAAGTGCGGGCCGTCGTGCTCTGCGCCACGAACTGAATATTCCCTTGCGCTACCGGCTGGAAGGGCAGCAGGACTGGTCTAGTGGCGAAGCCATCAATATGAGCGAATCGGGGCTGCTGTTTACTTCAGACCAACTGCTGGAAATTGACGCCAGAGTGCAGATCACGTTCCAGAAGATTGATACGCCGCAAGTGCAGTCGAGCACGCGCCTGGCCCGCGTTGTACGCCGCACATTGAGCAACTGGCCGGAGACACAGGTCAAGTTCGGCGCCAGATTCTGTTCCTAGACGCGATTTTTGGAAGCATCATTCATCCAATCAAGTTCCAGAAGCCCGCCCATTTCACGTAAGCCTGAACACCAAAGCCTTTTGCCCAACGGGCATTTCCTGGCGCCTATGGCATGGGCAGTGTACAAAAAACCACATTGTGCGGACCTGGCAGGTATCATCTAAGGTATTGAGACAGCGCACTGTTTACGGGTAAGTTTGAGCAGGAAGGCCGGAGGCAGGGCGCGAATCCAAGAATCTCAGTTGGCCACCGTTCGGTTGCGATGGTAAAACAGAGCCATGAGCCCACAAGACGATCCCAAGGCAAAAACGCCGTTCGAGAACATCGGGCGGAAGATGGACGCGGAATTTGGCGGAGCAGCGGAGAAGTTCGAGAAGGAAAAAGAAAAAGTCATCACCTATCTGAACAACGAAGTAGTGCCGGCGATCCGCAGCCATTCCACCAAAGCGTTGCGCACGGCCGCGGAACAACTGAGCAAGCTGGCCGAGTACATGGAGAAAAACCACTCCAGGTAGCAGCGCTGATTGGCTTTTTGTTTTTGCTGGCGGGATGCGCGAGCCACAAGCCGCAACCGCCCAGCATGCCTGCGCCTCCTCCGGCTTCAGCGCCGCCGTCAATTCCACCAGCGCGAAGACCCATGCCAACGCCGACGCCGGTTCCAACACCTACTCCGCAAGCTACTCCGGGCCCGCGGCCCAACTCGGAAATCAATGTCCCGCGGAATGCCAAGGTGCTGTATACCGAAGTAGGCTACGCAAGCTGGTATGGGCCGGGATTCCAAAAGCGCAACGGCGCCAATGGACTGCCTTATGACATGAACGCCATGACAGCCGCGCACCGAACACTGCCACTGAACACCATTGCGCGCGTGACTGACGTAAAGACCGGCGACTCTGTCCTGCTGCGCATTACCGATCGTGGACCGTTCGTCGGCGATCGCGTGATTGATCTTTCCCGCGCCGCCGCGCGCAAGCTGAGCGTCTATCAACACGGCACGGCGCTGGTAAGGATTGAAGTGCTGGAAACGCCTGCTTCAATTAAAGAAGGAGGCCGCTGGTGCGTACAGATTGGCGCATTTGCGGATTCACGCGACGCGCAAAAGCTAAAAGAGAAACTTGCGCGACGTTACCAGACCGCCAAGGTTTTGCAGTTCAGCAGCCCCGTGGGCGGAGACTGGATCCGCGTGCGCGTGGCGGAAGACGACAAGAAACGCGCCCAGGAAGTGATGCGCGAAACGCATACGGATGCAGGCGTTTATCTGGTGAGGCTGGATTGATGGCATGCGCAATTAGCAACTGGCAATTAGCGATTAGCACAGTTCAAGCAGATGAAAGATTGTTTCTGCGTGGAACTTTATGGCGTTCGCGTTAGTTGTGCTAACGGCCAATTGCCAATGGCTAATTGCTAATTGCTCCCGAACGTTGCTGCCGGCTGTTTGGTAACATTCTTATTATGACCGACTGCCTGTTCTGCAAGATTATTGCCGGCAAAATTCCGGCCAAAAAGGTTTATGAGGACGAGAAGGCCTTCGTGTTTGAAGACATCAATCCGCAAGCGCCGACGCACGTTCTGATTATTCCCAAAAAACATATCGTAGGGATTGATCAGGCAGCAGATGCGGACGCAGAGCTGATGGGTTACTGCCAGCTCGTTGCGGCAAAGATCGCGCGCGAACGCAAGCTTGACCATGGCTTTCGCACTGTCTACAACGTTGGTCCTGACGCGGGCCAGACGGTCTTTCATCTGCACCTGCATCTGCTGGGCGGAAGGAAGATGAGTTGGCCGCCCGGTTAAGCAAAGAAGCAATCAGTATTCAGCATTCAGCCAAACT
>DATBCN010000767.1:0-2252 GCA_036270475.1 Candidatus Angelobacter sp.
AAATCTATGAACAGGCGCGCACCGCGGGCCACACTGCCGCATTGCTGGAACAGGAACGCCCGAATATCTTCACACAGTCAGTCACCAACATTCCCGGCAACGGCAAAGTGCAGATTAAATTGACCGTGATTGAGCTGCTCACGTATGAAGCGGGCGTTTATGAGTTTGCATTCCCGCTAGTGGTTGGTCCGCGATATATTCCCGGCAATCCTCAGTCGGCGGGCGACCACGGCACCATGCCGAATACCGATCAGGTGCCGGACGCCTCACGCATCAGCCCGCCAGTTGCGGGCGTACACACCGATGATGCACATGCGGGACATGACGTATCGATGGAGGTAAATCTGGCCGCCGGAGTTCCAGTGGGCGATGTGGAGTCAACCTCTCACAAGATTTTTGCCGACCGCACCGGCCCCGGCTCGTATCACATCACGCTGGCGGGTGAAGCCGTTCCGCCAGACAAGGATTTCATTCTCAAATACCAGGTTTCCGGGACCGGCGTGAATGACGCGGTGCTGGCGCACTCCGATAAGTCCGGCGGATACTTTACGCTGATCCTGCAGCCGCCGAACCGTCCGGTGGAAAAGACCCTGGTGCCTCGCCAGCTTATCTTTGTCGTCGACACCTCCGGCTCCATGTGGGGTTTCCCGCTGGACATGGCCAAGAAAACCATCCAGCGCGCGCTCGACAATCTGCGCAAAGATGAGACTTTCAATCTGATCACTTTCTCCGGCGATACAAAAATTCTCTTTCCTGAACCTGTCCCGGCCACGCCGGAAAATGTGGCCGCCGCTAAAAAAGTGCTGGCTGGGGCCTACGGCAGCGGCGGCACCGAAATGATGAAAGCCATCCGCACCGCGCTGGGCGATGACGCCGGCAAGGACAAGCCGATGGAAGCCGATCCCATTCGCGTGGTCTGCTTCATGACAGATGGCTACGTTGGCAATGACGCGGACATTATTGCAGAAATCAAAAAGCATTCCGACGCCCGCGTCTTTTCTTTTGGCATTGGCACGGCGGTGAATCGTTTTATGCTGACTAAAATGGCGGAAGAAGGCCGTGGCGACGTGGAATTTGTTACCGCTCCGGGAGAGGCGCAGGCCGCAGCCGACCGTTTCTATGAGCGCGTGCATTCGCCGGTGCTGACCAATATCACCATCGATTGGAACGGGCTGCCCGTGACCGACGTTTATCCCAAAGATGTGCGCGATCTTTTCTCCGCCAAGCCGATCATCATCACCGGGCGCTATACGGGCAGTCCTTCAGGCAAGATCACGATCAAAGGCTACCAGGGCACGGGCGACTTCAGCCGAACGGTCCCGGTGGACTTTTCTTCCGCCGGAGAGAGCAACGCGGCGCTCGAAAAAATCTGGGCCCGCCACAAGGTAGAAGACTTGATGTCACAGGACTGGAATGGCATACAGCAAGGCAATTCCAAAAACAAGGCGGAGATCATCAAGGTGGGTCTGGAGCATAGCCTGGCCACGCAATATACATCTTTCGTCGCGGTGGAAGAACAAACGGTAGTCTCAAACGGCAAGCCGGTAAAAGTTGAAGTCCCGGTAGAGCTGCCTTCTGGCGTTTCACCGCTGGCGGTCCCGGGAGCTGAAGGGCGAGATCGTTTCCAGACTTTCGCAAAGTTAGCATCCCCTCCTGCGATGGTGATGGGCAGCCCGAGTTCGTTTGCTGCCTCCTCCAACGAGACGGTTGAGGTCACAGCCAACGCGCCGTTAATCGACACCTCGTCAGCACAGGTCACACATACGTTCGCAGGGAAAGACCTTCATCCTGAGGCCGCACCTGCCAAGGGGACCGGAATGATTAGCGGCGTAAAAGACCATTTTGAAGCAAAACAAAAAGCCGAGTGGGACGCCAATCTCAAACTGGTCCAGCCCAAATTCAGCGCTGACTTGGTCTCGTTCTATCAGTGCGCCAGCATCGGTTCCACGCCGGATGGAAAAACCTGCGAGCCGCCGCCATCGAAAGTGGTGAAGGTCAAAATTGAATTGACTTCTGCGGGAGCGGCCGTGGCGCAGAGGCTTGCTCTGGCTGGATTCAAGGTAGAGTCCGGAAAAGGATCGCTGCAATTGACCGGCAGCATCCTTACACACCGGCTCAAGCAGTTGGCACAAATCGCGGAGGTGAAATCAGTATCGCTGGTCCAATAAACTGACAATTCGAGGAGAGAACCGACGAAGGGGACGCCACCGCAGCGTCCCTTTTGTTTTGTGAATTGTCCGTGCAGCAAACAG
>DATBCN010000768.1:0-2670 GCA_036270475.1 Candidatus Angelobacter sp.
GCAAACGCCATGGCAATGCGATGGTCGCCGCCAGAATCAATCTCCGCTCCATGCAGCTTCTGGTTTCCCGGGACGCGCAGGCCGTCATCGCGCTCTTCGCATTCAGCGCCCATGGCGCGCAGGTTTTGTGCCACCAGCGCAATGCGGTCTGATTCTTTCACTCTCAGCTCTTTGGCGTCGCGGATCTCAATGCCGTCTCTTGTATATGGCCCAATCGCCGCCAATACCGGCAGCTCATCGATCAGCGCCACTGACTGTGCTCCTGCAATTGTAATTCCCGTAAGCTTGCCGTATTCAACTTTGATTGTGCCCACAAGTTCGCCGTAATGTTCTTCCAGATTGATAACGGAAAGGCGCGCTCCCAGTATTTTCAGCACATCCAGAAGGGAAGCGCGTGTGGGATTGAGCAGCACGCTTTCAATCACCAGGTTGGAGCCGGGAAATAACGCAGCGGCACACAGGAAAAACGCCGCGGAAGAAATATCGCCCGGCACAGCAGCCTCAATCGCTTTTAGCTTTTGCCCGCCCAGCAGCGTTGTGCGATTTTTACTACGGGAAAGCTCCACCCCAAAAGCGCGCAATGCCTGTTCTGTGTGGTCGCGTGTGCGGTGCGGTTCTTCCACTGTGGTCTCGCCTTCAGCAAACAATCCGGCAAACAGCACTGCGGACTTTACCTGCGCGCTGGCAATCGGCATGGTGTATTCAATGGCGCGTAATCTGCCGCCGTGAATGTGCAGCGGGGGCCGATCACCCGCGGCCGCGCTGATCTCCGCGCCCATTAAACGCAATGGCGCAATGATCCGTGCCATGGGCCGCCGCGTGAGTGATTCATCGCCGTGCAGGTCACAGGCAAAATCCTGCCCGGCCAGGATTCCTGAAAGCATCCGCATGGTTGAGCCGGAATTGCCACAGTCCAGGCTATGCTCTGGCGCCTGCAATTTGTCCCGCCCGTCAATCTCCAGGGTGCCATTTGGATTTTTGCGCACCGCGCAGCCCAACTGCTGCACGCAAGCCGCGGTGCTGGCGCAGTCCGCGCCGGTGGAAAAATTTGCCAGCCGTGTGGTGCCTTCGGCAATCGCGGCCAGCATGGCGTAACGATGCGAGATGGATTTGTCTCCCGGCAGCCGCAGCGCGCCCAGAATATTTTTTGCGGGACGAATAATCACCAGTCTTGCTCCGATAAAAAACTAAAAGCTGTTTTGAGTTGCCCAGCGAAGCGGAAAAATATTATTCGCGAGTTCGCTTCTGATGTACAACTCGCACCTTTAACAAACATCTCACTCTCAGTACTCGCGTGGAAGCGCGATGCCAACAAGAGGTATCCGGCAGGCCCCCGCCCCTTCCAGGTCCCTCAATTCAAGATTAGCAGGTTGTTTATGAAGATTCCCCGGGTGGTCGTTTCTGTTCTGGTCTTGGTCGTTTGCAGTCTCTCCCTTTCCGCACAAAGATTAGGCATGGACCCGCAGCAGGCGCCGTTTTCCAGATTGAATTCTTCTCGGGGCGAGATACGCACGATCAACGGGACTGTGCAGGACACCAACAACCGCCCGCTTAAGGAAGTGCGCGTGGAGTTGCGGGACGCAAACGGCAGCGTGGTGAACTCAATGGAAACAAATTCTTCCGGCAGTTTTGAGTTTTCAATGGTTCCCGCCGGAACGTATCTGATTGTTGCCACTTCGGGACTGCAGCAGGCTTCTGAACGCATTGACACCAGCGCGTGGCCGGGGATGGTAAGCCTGCGCATGCCGGCCGGCAACCCCGAAGATGGCGTGGCGGGACATTCCATTTCAGTAGTGCAGTATCGTATCCCCGCCAAGGCGCGTGAAGAATATCGCAAGGCCCATGAACTGATCGCAAAAGCCAGGATGGATGAGGCAGGCAAGCATCTGGACAAGGCTTTGGAGCTTTGCCCCAACTATGCTGACGCTCTTACATTGCGCGGCGTGGTGGAACTCAACCAGCAGGATTCCCAGGCCGCCATCATTGATCTGGATAGGGCCATTAAAGCCGACGGCAATTACGCCATGGCGTACATGGTGATGGGCTCCGCGCTGAATATGCAATCGAAATTCGATGAAGCCATCCGCGTGCTGCAGCGCGGCGAGTCCCTGGCCCCCAATTACTGGCAGGCTTACTTTGAAATGGCCAAGGCATTCATCGGCAAGGCTGACTATCCATCGGCCTTGCGGCAACTGGAGCGGGCAGAGAATATTGCCCCCATAGAGTATCCCCTCATCCATCTGCTGCGGGCGCAAGCCTTGCTGTCACTGAAGCAATACCCTGAGGCAGCCACCGCTCTGCAAGCCTATCTGCAGAAAGACCCGCAGGGGGCCAACAGCCAGCAGGCCCGCAAAATGCTGGAGCGGGCCCAGGCGTTGATGGCGAAGAAGGATTAGCCAACAAGCGGCGCAGGCATTTAGCGCTACTCGGGCTTGTCTTCGGCAATTTTGTCTATGTATTGATGATCTGATTTTGCGCCGGGGCCGGAGCGGAAAGCATCAGTGGCTCTTCCGGTATGACGACCCAGGCTGCGCAATAGGCCAGTGCGCCAACGCCTCCACACACCACGCATATTGCCCACGCTAAACGAACAAGGGTAACGTCGAGGTCAAAGTACTCGGCAAATCCCAGGCATACGCCAGCAATCTTCCGGTTCTGGCGTGGACGCAC
>DATBCN010000769.1:0-1603 GCA_036270475.1 Candidatus Angelobacter sp.
CCAGGGTTGCCATGCTGGTCTCCTTATGCCGTCTGCATCACGCGGGCAATCGCATGCACCATGCGGCGGAAGCTTTCCGCTTCCGCGCCAAGCTGTTTTTTGCCGGCGCTGGTGATGGTGTAAAAACGCGCTCGCCGGTTGTTTTCCGATGTGCCCCATTCTCCTTTTACCCAGCCCTTCACCAGCAGGCGCTGCAGCGCGGGATAAAGCGAGCCTTCTTCCACCTGCAGCACTTCGTCGGAGATTTCCTGGATTTTCTGGGCGATTCCGTATCCATGCATGGCCCCCCGGGTGAGCGTATGGAGGATCAGCATGTCCAGGGTCCCCGGAAGCAATTCATTTTTCGTTGCCGTGCGTACCATAGATGTCCTTCATAGATAATCTATGGAAGATTAGACGCATCTGGGAGAAAAATGTCAATGTCAAAATTCCAAGTCGCTGGAATGCGCTGCCGCATGCCCAGGCGTTCCCGCCCTGGTGGCCGCCATTTCCGTCCACCGGGAACACAGGGTTTTGCTAAAATTTACTTTTAGAAGACATGACACGCAGAAAAATTCGCGGTTTTGACATCGAGGCTTTCCTAGGAAAGATTGTCACCGGCAAGTCCTTGCTGGCCCTAAAGAAGAAGCAGACCGTTTTTTCCCAGGGTGACGCCGCTGATACCGTTTACTACCTGCAGAAAGGCAGGATCAAGCTATCCATTGTTTCCAAGAACGGCAAAGAGGCCACGCTGGCCCTGATGGGGGCAGGTGATTTTGTGGGCGAAGAGTGTGTGGCTGCGTCGCATCCTCTGCGCCTCACCACGGCGACGGCTATTTCCGAGGTCGCCATCATCAAGGTGAAAAAACGCACCATGATCACGCTGCTCAAGAGCGAGCACGCATTTTCCGACATGTTTGTTTCTTTTCTGCTGGCCCGCAATGCCCGCTTCCAGGCCGACCTTACCGACCAGCTTTTTAACTCCAGTGAGAAGCGGTTGGCCCGCGTCCTGCTGCAATTCGCTCAATTTGGCCGGGAGAATGGACCAGAGAGCGTGGTCCCCAGGGTCACGCAGGGCATGCTGGCCGAGATGGTTGGCACCACTCGCGCCCGCGTGAGTTTTTTTATGAACCGCTTCCGCAAAATGGGCTTCATAGACTACAACGGCGGACTCATGGTCCACAACTCGCTGCTGAATGTGGTCCTGCACGATTAAACTCGTAATGAATTCTTAGGGAGTAGTGTTCACTGTGGATTCTGTATAAGCTTCGCAATCGTTCCTACCAGCACACGCAGGGAGCGTCCTTTGGTAACAAAAGCATCTGTGGCCTGAAGCACTGTTGCGGGAATGTCGCTTGCTCCGCTAAGCAGGACCACCGGAACCTTCGGGTTCAGCATCTTTAGCGCGGCGGAAACCTCATGGCCTTTCGTGTGCGGCATTTCATAATCCACCACAACAACATCAATACGGTACTTTTGGAAGAGATTTAGCGCTTCATTGCCGCTGGCCGCGGTAAGCACCGAGTACCCATTTTTTTTCAATAGTGATTTTGTTATGTCCAGTACGGCAGGATCATCGTCCACGCAAAGCACTACTGCATCCGGATCGTGGCCTGAGCAGGCC
>DATBCN010000770.1:0-1748 GCA_036270475.1 Candidatus Angelobacter sp.
GCACCATCTGCCCTGGCTCAACGCATACCGAGTTCACTCCGCATGAAGGCAAGAGCGCGGAGAAGATGCTGATAGCAGAAGACGTGGCCCACACGGTGGAGATGCTGGTGACGCAACGGCCGCAGGCATTCATCAGCGAGGTGATCTTAAGGCCGACGAGGAAACCGTGAAAAAAATTGGTAATTGGGTAATTTAGTAGTTGGGTAATTGAAACCCGGCAGAAATCTTGCAGAGCACAACACCCTGTTCCCCTGAGTTTTTTCAATTACCCATTTACCAAATTACGCAATTACCAATTTCTAGGCCCTTTTCTCCGGGACCATTACCGGCTCCGGCGGGTCAAGCGGCTTGCCCGCGTTGGCAGGCATGGGAACAAGCAGAGCCTCTTTGCGATAGACCAGATTGCTGGCGTTGAACGTTGCCAGTTTGAAGCCGTGGCCATGCGTGATGGCGTCCGTGGGGCAGGCTTCAACGCAATAGCCGCAGAAGATGCAGCGGTTATAGTCGATGTTATAGACCTTGGCGTAGCGCTCGGCGCCACTGATGCGGTTCTCTTCAGTGTTTTCCGCCGCCTCAATATAAATGCAGTTGGAAGGACATGCTGCCGCGCATAGGAAGCAGGCCACGCATTTTTCCAGCCCGTTCTCATCGCGTTGCAGCTCGTGCAGTCCGCGGAAACGCTCCTGAAAAACCGCGCCTTCATTGGGCAGCTTCTTGTTGGGATAGTCCTCCACAATCGTGGGAGCAAACATCTCCCTGAGGGTTACGGACATTCCTTTGGCAATGCCGAAGATATCGCTGAAGACCGACATGGCAACAGTATAATTCGGAACCACAAAGGACACAAAGGAGCATCAGGCGGCCCGATTTCAAGCTGCTGCTTGAGGTCAAAAAATACCTATGAAAACATTGCATGCAGTACTGATATCTCTGGCCCTCTTCGTTATGGCCTTCTCGCAGGCTGCTCCGCAGTCCGCAGCAAAGAGCGATTGGGCTGACTGGGACTTCCTTCTTGGCGAATGGACTGCCGCGGAAAGCAGCGGCGGGCCGGGTTCGGCGAGCGCCGGAGGATTCATGCTGGCACCTGACCTGGGAGGGAAAATCCTTCTTCGCAAAAACCATGCTGAGTACCCGCCAGCGAACGGGCACGCAGCAATCATCCATGATGATTTGATGATCGTTTACCGCGAGGGTGGAACAACCAAAGCTTTTTATACCGATAATGAGGGCCACGTCATTCGTTACCACGCAAGCGCTTCAGCGGACAAGAAAAGGATCACGTTACTCAGTGAGAAAACCGCAGGCTCGCCACGGTATCGCCTGATCTATGAAAACCTTCAAACCGGCCTGGTAAAGCTTTCCTTTGAAATTGCCCCGCCGGATAAGCCGGAAGAGTTCAAGAAATATGTAGAAGCGGTAGTCAAAAGGAAGCAGTAATTTTTATCCACGCACGTAGATCTTCCACAGCACCGCCTTTGTGAGCGATTGATGTCCGCGCCTCTCACCAGCCGGAATAAATTGGGCCGCCGTCTAAGGAAACCGGCAGCCCATGGCTTGTTAGCTGGGATCGCATAGGACGTCGACGATGGGGCCATTCTTATGAAGGGAGGTGCCACGACATCCAGTGGTTCCGCCCGCTACGTGCTGTATTTCTTCGGTCGTCAATTCACGCGCGCCCATGCGATTCAGTACTCGGTTCGACATGATTTGCTCAGACATGATTTGCTCCTTTCAAATGACAACAGATC
>DATBCN010000771.1:0-3135 GCA_036270475.1 Candidatus Angelobacter sp.
GGTGCTGCGCATTCTGGTGGCGGAAGGGCAGAATGTTCAACCCGGCGATGCATTAGTTGTACTGGAAGCCATGAAAATGGAGCAAACTATTAAAGCCACAATCCAGGGCGTGGTCCGGGCGGTGCTGGTAAAGCCAGCGGACACGGTTGCGCCGGGCCAGATGCTGGTAGAGATTGGAGCGGTGGAGGAAGGCAATGAGCACACAGGCAGTTCAGCAGCAAAGAACTGAGTTCCCATATTTTACTGACGAGCATGAGCTCATAAGGCAGACCGTGGCACGCTTTTGCAAAGAAGAGATTGCGCCCTATGCGGCGGAGTGGGACGACGAAGGCCTCTTTCCGCGCGAGCTGTTCCAGAAAGCCGGCGCGCTGGGAATGTTTGGCATCCGCATTGATCCCAAGTGGGGCGGCAGCGGGCAGGATTGGTGGGCCACCGCCGCTTACGTTGAAGCCATGGCGCACTCTGACAGCGGCAGCATCAACATGGCGTTCCTGGTGCAGTCCGATATGGCGCTGCCGGTAATACAAGAGCTGGGTACGGCGGAACAGAAAGACGAGTTCATTCCGCGTGCAGTCTCCGGTGAGTGGATTGGCGCGCTGGGCATCAGCGAGCCGGCCGGCGGATCAGATGTGGCTGCGATCAAAACGCGTGCGCGGATTGAAGGCGACGATCTGGTGATCTCAGGGCAGAAACTCTGGATCACCAATGGCACGCGCGCTGACTATATTGTTCTGGCCGTGCGTACGGGCGGTGAAGGACACAAGGGAATTTCACTTGTCCTTTTTCCCACCAGGACAAAAGGCTTTTCCGTGGGCAAGAAGCTGAAGAAGATCGGCAATCTGGCTTCAGACACCGCGGAGCTGTTCTTCGATGAATGCCGCCTGCCGGTCCGGTACATACTTGGAGAAAAAGATCGAGGCTTTTACTACATCATGGAAAACTTTCAAGGCGAGCGGTTGGTTGCGTCACTGGGCGCCCTGGCCGCCATGGACAAGGCCCTGCGCTGGGCCATTGATTACGGGCATGATCGCAAGGCATTTGGCCAGCCAGTAGGGAAATTCCAGGTATGGCGCCACCGTTTTGCCGAGCACCTGACGGCAGTGGAAGCCGGACGCTGGCTTACGTATCGCGCCCTGGATCTGGTGAACCATGGCAAGCGCGCCGTGCGGGAGATTACCATGGCCAAGCTGTACACCACGGAACTCTCGCAGAAAATTTCCTATGACTGCATGCAGATCTTTGGCGGGTTTGCCTACACCACGGAATACCCCATTGGCCGCATGTGGCGCGACTTGCGTTTGAATACGATTGGCGCGGGCGCTTCAGAGATCATGAAAGAGATCATTGCGAAGGAAGAGAAGCTGTAGGAGCGGTAGTTGTACTTAGTCATTGGTATTTGGCGGGAGCGTAGCGAGCCAAATACCAAAACCAAGGCCAAGTACCAAATACCAAGTACAAAGTACCGATTCACCATGACCGATCTTGAATTCAACCTGATTCATCGATTTAACGTTGGCGATGCGCTGCGCCGCAGCGCGGCCCGGTTTCCGCAAAAGCGGGCCATTCATTTTCTTGGGCGCGAACTGACATACACTGAGCTGGATGCACTTGCCAATCGCGTGGCGCGTAAGCTTATGGCCAGCGGCGTGGGCCGGGGCGATACTGTAGCCATCTTTGGCGCCAACTCGCCAGAGTACGTTGCGGCATTTTTTGGTTGTGCGCGCATTGGCGCTGCGCTGGTCCCCATTAATTTCATGTTTACGGCAGAGGACGTGGCGTACGTCCTGCAGAAAACCCGCGTAAAGGCCCTGCTGGTGGAACCGGCATTTCAAGCCAAAGTCAGCTCGCCGCCAGCGACCTGTTTTGTGCTGGATGAAAAGTTCAGCGAGTCTTTGAGTGCGTACGACGGCTCCGCGGTGGAACAGTTTGTTGAGAATGATTCCACGCACCTAATCATCTTCACCAGCGGCACCACGGCAAAACCAAAGGGCGTGGTGCTGACCCATTTGAATTTTTATGCCTATCTTATGGCCAGTTACGCCGACTACGGCGGTGATCGTTCAATCAAGTTCCTGCTGGCGCTGCCCATGTTTCACATCGCCGGGCTGGTGATGACGTTTGGCTGCTTTGCTTCAGGCTGTGAAAGCGTGATTATCCCGCTGCCCAAACCAGACCAGATCATTCACGCCATTGCCGTGCAGAAAGTAAGCTGCGTTTCTCTTCCGGCCACGGTATGGGTGGGGCTGATCAGCATGCCGCTGATCGAAGCCGTGGACCTCTCCAGCCTGCGGCGGCTGTTTGTATTTCAATATCTGCCCACACCGGTTTTTCAGCGCTGGCGCCGCATCGCACCAAACGCCGAGTGGATTAACTGCTGGGGACAGACGGAGACCACGGCGCTCGGGTCCACCACTCCGGCGGCGGAGCTTGGGCGGATGCTGGCCGCTCCTGATCCAATTGGCGTGCAGCATTTTCCGCTGGATCTGCGCATTGTTGACGATGAGATGAACGACGTGGAGCCGGGCAAGCCGGGAGAGATCGTGCTGCGCGGACCGTGCGTTTCACCGGGATATTTTGAAGACCCGGAGGCGACGGCAGCGCTTATGCGCGGCGGCTGGCACCATACCGGCGACGTTGCGCGCGTTGACGAGCACGGCTGGCTCTACTTTCTTGATCGCAAAAAAGACATGATCAAGACAGGCGGAGAAAATGTCTCCAGCCAGGAGGTGGAGGAGGCCATTGCTGCACATCCCAGTGTTGCCGAAGTCGCCGTGGTGGGACTGCATGATCCTTATTGGATCGAAAAAGTTGTCGCCTGTGTTGTCCCCATGCCGGGCAGGCAGGTGAATGGAGAAGAGTTGATGGCGCATGCGCGCTCACGGCTGGCCAGTTTCAAAGTCCCTAAACAGATCCACATCATGGCGGAGTTCCCCAAGAACCCAACGGGCAAAGTGCTGAAACGGGTGCTGCGCCAGCAGCTTGACGGCGAAGCCGCCGGGACTGGCCAATGACGCAAAAAGCCGCCAGCAAGGGCGCGCCGGTGCGCATTGCCAACGGCTCCGCTTTCTGGGGCGACTCACAGGAAGCGCCGCTGGAGCTGCTGCGCGGCGGGCCGCTTGACTATCTCACGCTCGA
>DATBCN010000772.1:0-2172 GCA_036270475.1 Candidatus Angelobacter sp.
ATCTTTGTCGCCAGCGGATGGAGCCACCTGAAAGATCCTGAAGCACGCGGCAAGAGCATTGGCATGAGCAAGGGTTTTACGGTGTTTCTTGGCGCGGTGGAGCTGGCTGGCGCTCTGGGCGTTGCCTTCGGAGTGCTTACACAGCTTGCCGCTGCCGGGCTGATTCTGCTGATGCTTGGCGCTATTCAGAAAAAGATCTTTGTGTGGAAGACAGGCTTCTGGGGCAAGCATGGCACGGACGGCTGGCACTATGACCTGATGCTGTTAGTCATGAATCTTGCAATCATGGTTACAAACGGCGGCAAGTATGTGTTGTGGAAATAGAGATCGGCCAAATGGCGGCAAATAGAGAAACAGATCTCCGCTTCTATTTTTCAAGAATGCTATTTGGTATAGAAAGCCTATTTGCCCTGGGCCGATTACTGCTTCAGCTTTGGGTGCAAGCTACTTCAGTTTCACCAGACCCACTACGTCTCCACCATTGGCGTCCACGGCATGCACCCAGATGTTATTGAAGCCGTCTTTCAATTCCGGATATTGCAGCACTAGGGCATTGGCCAGTGCGCGCGCATCGGCCTGGGTCGCGTTAAAGTCGGAGGTGCTGGGCACGGAGTATTTCACGGCAAGATCAAAGTTCTTGTCGGCGCGGAAAATCGACATGTCAGTAATTTTGTAGCTCTTACCGGCAGCGTTAAATGTGACCGGATTGCCGCCCACAGGCACGTCCTTGGGCTGTATGCCATTGGATTCCTGGGTGATCTTGGTGAGCATGTTCGTGTTCATGAACGTGACGGGAGAGAGCAGGTCCCAGGAAGTCAGATAATAAAACCAGGCATTGTGGGCCTGGCCTTTGCTCTTGTAGTCGCGGGCCTGCTGCAGATACCAGAGACCATCATGTCCTGAGGCCGAGCTGGGACGGATGTAGTAGCCGGCGATTTTCCATCCAGACATATCCTGGAAAATGGTTGTGAGCGCATAAGGACCTTTGTTGCCGATGAAATCCTGTATGGCGATGGCATATTTGCCCACGGGCAGACCGGGGAGATCAAACTCCGCGGTGCTGTTGCTCATGCCATTGGCGCCAAAGATGCCGCAGTAAAAAACGCCGTCCGGGCCGGGGCTGGCGCCGGTATCAAGCAGATAGACGCCACGAAGCTGCGGTCTGGCGCCCTGGATCGCGTCCTTGTTGTCACTCACTGCACCGGCAATGCCGCTGAAATTTGTCTGCAAAGAAGGAATGGCGTTGGTCTTCAGGCTGTTCACGTCACCGCTTGCGGTCTGATCGAAGGTCTGCTGCGCGGCGGCCTCAATGGTCTTGCGGGCCGGTTCGGATATTTCGTCCTTGCTCTGGCAGGTTTGTGCCACGGCGGAAAGGCAGCCGGAAAGAACCACAGATGCTGCAAGAACCTTGAATGTAAGTTGCTTCATAAGAGTGCGCTACTCCGGATTTATCTTGAGATGCTTTACGCGCGCTTTCAGATGCACGGCGCGCTAGCCTGGATACCGCTTGTAACTCATAGTTAAATATATCGTTCAGCGGGTTGAGAGGGAAGTGACAGACGGAAAGGCTTCCATTCCCGGGCCGAAACCGAGGTGATTTTCCGCGGAAAGTTTGAGAAATTAATATGCGGCAAGTTCCGCCACCGTAACCGTTCTTTGCTGGTAAGGAGTAGAATCTTAAAAAAGAACTTCAACTGCTTATAGGCTTCGGTTCTGAACACCCATTATGGCGCGTTTTCACTTCATCATCGGCGGGATTGTTCTTTTTGGGGCAATTTGTCTCCCGGCGCAGACCATTCGTCCGGGATTCCCGGGACCACGTCCCACGCCGCCGCCTGGCGTTACGCCACAGCAACAGCAGCCAACTGTTCAGCCGGGCACCGCGACGCCCAACGCTCAGGGCCAGCAAGCGCCAGCGCAGCAAGCGCGTCCGGAAGTCCCTGGAAGTCCGGCGGTTGCTCCGGTGGTCACGTATCGTGACGGCATGCTCACGGTGCAGGCGGTGAATTCAAACCTCAGCAGCGTTGTGTCGGCCATACGGAATAAGGCAGGAATTGAATTTGAAGGCGCGGAGAATGTCTCTGAACGAGTGGCGCTTTCCCTGGGACCAGCGCCGGAAGGCGAGGTCCTGGCGGCGATCTTTTCCGGCTCAAAGTATGATTTCGTCGCCAT
>DATBCN010000773.1:0-3484 GCA_036270475.1 Candidatus Angelobacter sp.
CTGCCGGCGGGAATTATGGGACGAATCGGCATCTCGGTTTCCGGCGCGGACGCAAACAGAATTTATGCGATGGTGGAATCGAAGGAAGGCGGGCTTTACCGCTCTGACGATGGCGGCGATAACTGGGTCCGCATGAATGAAGATGGACGGCTCCGCCAGCGCGCCTGGTATTTCAGCCATATCTTTGCCGATCCAAAATCCATTGACACGGTTTACGTGCTTAACACCGGCATGTTCCGCTCCACGGACGGCGGACGCAGCTTTAATCTGCTGCCCGCGCCGCACGGCGACCATCATGGCTTGTGGATTGACCCGGATTCGCCCGACCACCTGATCAACGGCAATGATGGCGGCGCTACGGTTTCGCTGGATGGCGGGCGCACCTGGTCAACGCAATACAACCAGCCCACGGCGCAGTTCTATCATGTGATTACGGACAATCGCTGGCCTTATTACATTTATGGCGCACAGCAGGACAATTCCACGATCGCCATTAAAAGCTATGACGATGATGGAGTAATCGGCCGGCAGGATTGGTATGCCGTGGGCGGCGGTGAGAGCGGCTACATAGCCCCTTACCCGCCTGATCCCAACATTGTTTTTGCCAACGCCGAGGCGTTTACTAGTCGCTTTGACAAGCGCACTGAGCAGGCGGTAGACATCTCGGTTTGGCCCATTGATTACTCCGGTTACGGCGCGGAGAAGCTGCCGCATCGCTTCAACTGGACATCGCCGCTGTTCATTTCTCCGCACGATCCCAACACCATGTACACGGCGCAGGAAATGGTCTTTAAATCCAGCAACGGCGGGCAGAGCTGGAGCGCGATCAGCGGAGACCTGACGCGCAATGACAAGTCGAAGCAGAAGCCCTCGGGCGGGCCCATCACGCTGGACATCACCAGCGTTGAATATTACGACACCATCTTCGCGCTGGCCGAATCTCCGCTGAAAAAAGGCATGCTCTGGGCGGGAACCGACGACGGCCTGGTGCAGATGAGCAAAGATGATGGCGCACACTGGACGAACGTGACACCCAAAGACCTGCCGGAATGGAGCATGATCAGCATTATTGAAGCTTCACATCAGGACGCGAACACGGCGTATCTGGCGGTTGACCGGCACAAGTCTGATGACTTCCGCCCGCTGATCTATCGCACACGCGACGCCGGCAAGAACTGGATTCTTATCGCCAACGGCATTCCGGAAGGCTCTTACGTAAGATCGGTCCGCGAAGATCCGCGGCGCAAAGGGCTGCTCTTTGCCGGGACTGAAACCGGCGTCTATTTCTCAGTGGACGATGGCGGTCACTGGCAACCGCTAAAACTGAATTTGCCCGCCGTGCCGGTGCATGATCTGGAAATCCATGGCGATGATCTGGTGGCCGCCACGCATGGGCGCGCATTCTGGGTGCTGGACGACATTACACCGCTGCGCCAGCTTGACGCTGTTTTGCCAACTACGGAAATGTTATTGTTCAAGCCGCAAACCGCGTTGCGTCTCCATTTGCCCACGGACATTGAACGCCGCGGGCCTGTGGGCGACAATCCGCCGCCGGGCGCCATCATCAGCTATTACTTGAAGGCTGCTCCTAAGGATGAAGTAAAACTTGAGATTATTAGCTCTGACGGCAAGATAGTGCGGACGCTTTCCAGCAAAGAAAAGAAAGGTGAAGACCAGCCTCCAGAGTGGCCTGACCAGGTAAAGGAAGTCACCACAATTCCTGCCGCGGCAGGCATGAATCGGTATGCATGGAACCTGCGCTGGGAGCCGCCGGTGAAAATCCCTGGAGCGTTTTATACGGGCATTGGTCCGCAAGGGCCGTTGGCGCAGCCAGGACAATACACCGTAAAGCTCACCGTGGGAGGCCAGAGCCAGTCGCAGCCGCTGGAAATAGTGATGGACCCGCGAGTGAAGGGCGTGAATCCAGACGATCTGCGCAAGCAGTTTGACCTGGCGCTCAAGGTGCGCGAGGCCAATACTGACCTGCATCGCGCGGTCAATCAGATTCGCACGTTCCGGGCTGAAATCAAAGGGTTGCAGCAGCGTTTTGAAAATGATCCCAGTATTAAACCACTGCTTGAACATGCAGCCGCGCTGGACAAGAAGATGACGCCGGTTGAAGAACAGTTGATTCAGGTCAACATGAAAGGGTCAGAGGCGAACCTGGCTTTCCCGAATATGCTCAATGAGCAGTTTGATTCGTTGAGTTCGATTGTGCAGGCGGGTGACAGTGCGCCTTCACAGCAGCAATTTGAAGCGTTTAAGATGATGCGCGGCCAGCTTGACCAGCAACTGGCGGCATGGAAGCAGATCTTGTCCACGGATGTGCCGGCCTTCAACGATCACATGAAGAGCGGCAGCATCCCGGCGCTGTATTTGCCGCCGGGAAGTGAATAAATGCCAATCTTTGGAGTGATTTAAAGGATGCCGTAGTCCATTGGTGTTAAAAATACTGTGCTCTGCAGGCATCTTTTCAGGCGTATGATGAAACAAAGAACTGAGGCCTTTGCGCTCTCGATTTTTCCCGGCCTTGCCGTACTTGTCCCAACCCAGGTTCCCGGATGGAGGCGTTCATGCGAGCAATCCTCTTTGTTGATGATCATGAAGTACTGGCAAGATTAAGCTGCGAGATACTGGAGATGCAGGGATATCGCGCGGTAAGCGCTTACAACGGGACTGATGCCCTGCGGAAATTCGACGAGGAAGATTTCGATATTCTGGTCACGGACTTCCGTATGGACGGCATGAATGGCGTGGAACTGGCCCGCAAGGTCCATGAAAAGAACCCTGATGTTCCGGTGATCATTGTCACTGGCTATGGACCGATTGATGGCGGCAAAGATGTGGCCGCTTGCTTGCAAAAAGAAGACCTCTTTCCCGCGCTACTGGAAAAAATCAAAATGTTTCTTGGTGAAAGAGAACCCCGGCCGCAAGCAGTGAAGACAGCATAAGACATTTGCCACAAAGGACACGAATACAGATACTTAGCTTTGTGTCATTTAGGCTATCGATGGCTCTCGGCCCTTTCCATTGCGCAAGCCGATTTCTTTCCAGCAAGAACTTCCAAATAACATCACGCTGGCTCACTTTGTATTCCTTCTTGTCCTTTGTCGTGAATGGTTTTTGTTAGACTCACCACGTGCGGCGTCTCATTATCAATGCAGATGATTTTGGACTGACTTCGGGCGTGAACCGCGCGATTGTCGAGGGCAATCGCTCCGGCGTGGTCACTTCAGCCACGCTGATGGCCAACGCGCAGGCGTCGGCGGCGGCGATAGAGTTGGCAAAGGCTGAGCCTGGTTTGAAGACTGGATGCCATGTTGTTCTCATCGATGGCCAGCCGCTCACCAATGGCTCTGCCCGCTTCCGCAGCAGCCTCAAGCAGTTTGCCCTGGCTGCGGTCCGCAAGCAGATTGCTGCCGAAGAGATTGAGCGTGAAGTGGCGGCGCAGGTTGGCAAGATCCTGGCGTCTGGCATTACGCTG
>DATBCN010000774.1:0-2289 GCA_036270475.1 Candidatus Angelobacter sp.
GCTTCAGCGCACTTTTTAACGCAGTCGGGATTATCAATGTCCTTGGCGCCGCACTTCTCATTGCTTACCCAACCGCTCATCTTGGTTTCTTTGGGCTTGGCCTGCGATGCAGACGTTACGATTGCAATCGCGCATAAAACCAACAGGAATTTCTTCATCGGTAATATCTCCTTGGACGGGAAACTTTCAAATTTTTTAGCTACGGCATGTCTCTGGGACGCTTGAAAGTCAGGGCCAGATTATTTCTTCTCTTGCGCAGGTGCAACTGGCGCGGCCGGCAGGGTATAAACGAACTCGCCGGGCCGAGCATAGCGAAGCCTCTCGCGCGCTTCTTTTTCAATGGTTTTAGGGTCGTTCTTTAAAGCTTTTATTTCCTGCTCCGTGCTTCCGTTTTGCTGTTGCAATATTTTTATTTGCCGTTCCAGATCTTGTGACTCGCGCCGCTTCTGCTGGTACACCATTAAACCGTTCGCGCCAAAAATCGTGTGATAACCCACAATGCAAAGCAATACACCCATCCCTGCCGTGGCCAGCTTGCGCCGCAGGTGATACAGCAATTCCCTGCCGTTTGTAAGTTTTTCCAGCACTAGTTTTTCCAGCACTAATGATTGATCCAATCCTTGGCTGCCTGCGCCAGCTCCGCCAGGTCCTGTTCAGACTTGGCCTCGGAATAAATTCGCACAACCGGCTCCGTGCCGGATACCCGGTAACACACCCACGAACCATCTTCCAGAACCACTTTGAGTCCGTCAGTCCGCACCAGTTGCTTTACCTTCCCGCCGGAGAGTTCAGCCGGACCGCTTTTCATCTTACTAGTGAACTTCGCTTTTACTTCCGGCGTCAAGCGGAAGTTCTCTCGTTGAGCGTAAAAGGAACCTACTTTGCCAAATAAATCCTTGATCTGCCGGCCGATAGACTTTTTCCTTCGCGCCACGGCTTCACAGCACAGCAAGCCGGCAAGTACGCCATCTTTTTCCGGAACATGATATCGAATGGAGAGTCCGGCGCTTTCTTCGCCACCGATGGCAATTTGGTCCTGCTTAATCAGCTCGCCAATATATTTAAAGCCCACCGGCGTTTCATAAAGCGGCACGCCATGATGCTCCGCCAGAGCATTAATCATGTTGGTGGTTGAAACCGATTTAGCCACGCCGTTTTTCCAGCCCCGGCTCTCCACCAGATAATCGAACAGCACGGCAATCACGTAGTTAGGCTGAATAAATGTTCCATCTTCGTCCACAATACCAAAGCGGTCGGCGTCTCCGTCAGTGGCAACGCCAACGCGCGCGCCGGTCTCTTTCATCTTCTCCCGCATCTCGTCCAGCAGGTAGCTTTCCGGCTCGGGCGCATGGCCGCCAAAAAGCACATCGCGGATGTCATGGACCGTAGCTACGGGAATGCTAGCTTCGCGCAGTAGTTCGTCAGAGTAGCCTCGCGCCGCTCCCCAGAGTGGATCGAAAACAATCTTCAGCCCCGAGTCACGGATCAGCGACAGGTCAACAATTTCTTTGAGCCGCGCAAGATAGGCGGGCTTGGGATCGATGCTCTCAGGCGCGACCTTGGTCGGCATGGCTGTAGCCGCATCACCGTTCGCGGCAATCAACGCCTCAATCGCGCTGGTAGCTTCAGGCAGCGCGGGAGCGCCATCTGGCGTGGAAAACTTAATCCCGCTGTATTCCGGCGGGTTGTGTGAGGCGGTAAAGTTGATTGCGCCGTCTGCTTTCAACCGAACCACTGCATATGAAATAGCCGGGGTCGGGGCAGGTTCAGCGATGACCAGTGGCTTTACGCCGGCAGCGGCCAGTACTTCAGCGGCAATCGCAACAAAGCGCTCGCCCATGTAGCGGGGATCTCTTCCCACAATGATCCGCGCGCCGCTGGGATTCTTGCTGGCGGCGTAGTGTGCGATCCCGGCAACAGCTCGCCGCACGTTGCTCACCGTAAATTCCTCGGCAAGGATTGCGCGCCAGCCGGACGTGCCAAATTTGATGACTGCGCTCATGATCTGAACCTCAGTTAGTTGCAGTTTGGCCTGTATTGGTTTTACACGATCCAGTGGCATTCGTATTATCGATCACAATACGATCGCCGATCGCGGCACGCAGTTACGCCCCTTAAAGTTGATACACTCAACCAGAGGTTCTTATGAGCAACGCCCGCATCGTGCTCACCGCCGCAGGATCACAAGACGAAGCCAGAAAAATAGCCCACGCGCTGGTGGACCGCCGTCTGGCGGCGTGTGTGAATATTGTGCCGCGGATTGAGTCCGTTTATCGATGGCAAGGCAAA
>DATBCN010000775.1:0-1542 GCA_036270475.1 Candidatus Angelobacter sp.
CAGGTGGCGGAGACGATGAAAGACGCAGCGGAAAAAGTTGTGGCTGCCGCGGGAAAGTAACACACAACCCGGCGAAGGCCGACTTACGCGCCGAGCCGGATGCAATAAGCGCAAAAGGGTCCTAAATAGAGCAGAACTGCAGAGCGGTTTGGAGCGGAGCGACAGAATAGATGGCCATACTTGTTGATAAATCCACGCGGCTGATTATCCAGGGTATTACCGGGCGCGAAGGCACATTCCACGCCCGGACATGCGCGGCATATGGCACTAACATTGTTGGCGGCGTCACGCCGGGCAAGGGCGGCACCACGCATGAAGGCTGGCCCATCTTTAATACCGTGGCTGAAGCCAAAAGCAAGACCGGCGCTAATGCCACGATCATTTTTGTTCCGCCGCTGTTTGCCGCTGACGCGCTGCTGGAAGCCATCGATGCGGAATTGCCGCTGATAATTTCTATCACGGAAGGAATTCCAGTCCTGGATATGGTCCGGGCTTACGAATTCCTGAAGATCAAAGGAAAGTCGCGGCTGATTGGGCCAAATTGTCCCGGAATTATTTCGCCGGGCAAGGCCAAGGTCGGCATTATGCCCGGACATATACACAAAGAAGGAAACGTGGGCATCGTTTCGCGCTCCGGAACGCTGACCTATGAAGCAGTATTCCAGTTGACGCAGCGCGGCATCGGCCAGTCGACGGCGATTGGCATTGGCGGCGACCCGATTATCGGCACAAATTTTGTGGACGCGCTGAAACTTTTCAACGAAGATCCGGAAACGCACGCCATCATTATGATCGGTGAAATTGGCGGCAACGCCGAAGAGACCGCGGCTGAGTTCGTGAAGCAACATGTCAAAAAGCCGGTGGTGTCGTTTATCGCCGGACAGACCGCGCCTCCGGGGCGGCGCATGGGGCACGCTGGCGCAATCATTTCCGGCGGACACGGCACGGCAGCGGAAAAAATCAAGGCCCTGGAAGCTGCTGGCATTGCCGTGGCCAAGTCTCCGGCCATGATGGCGCAGACACTGCTGGACAGGATCGGCACAGCCAAGGTTTAGCCGCATTCAATAAGACATGCCGGGAATAAGCATGCCGACAGCAGCGCGGCAAAAGCGACAGACTTTATCAAATCTGAAGACTTTATGAAATTGAGGAGCACGCAAAAGTAATGCACACACTGCAACGCACATTTTCCATCGTTAAACCGGACGCAGTAGAAAAAGGCGCGACCGGAGATATTTTGCATCTCATCCAGGAAAAGGGTTTTCGCGTTATTGGGATGAAAATGCTGGAAATTACAAAGCAACAGGCAGAGGGTTTTTACGCGGTCCATGCCAGCCGGCCGTTTTTTGATTCGTTGACAACTTTTATGTCCAGCGGCCCAATCGTGGTGCTGGCGCTGGAAAAAGACAACGCCATTGCCGATCTGCGCAAGCTCATGGGCGCTACCAATCCCGCCAACGCTGAAGAAGGCACCATCCGCAAAAAGTGGGCGTCCAGCATTGAGCACAACGCCATCCACGGCTCTGACGCGGACGAAACAGC
>DATBCN010000776.1:0-11593 GCA_036270475.1 Candidatus Angelobacter sp.
TTTTCCCAATAGAGCGGCGCTTTCCAGCGTTGTGTCTGCACGGCCTTCCAGCCGTCAGAGAGCCAGAGCTCCGGACGCGAATAACCTGCGTCCTCCATAAAAGAGAGATATTCGCTGCAGGTTGCCGGACGCGCGGCAAGGCGGAACGGACGCAGAAAAACTTTGTGGCGCGAGCCTTCATTGTCAAAGTAAAAGCTCTCGCCTTCAGCGCCAATCTCATACAGTCCTTCTGGATAAAGCTGCTGGCTTTGCGCCGGCGCAGCATCGGCAGCAGGCGCCGCTACCGCCGGCTGATACGCGGGATGAAGCGGGTTGCTCCAGAAGCCATGTTTGATATCGGTAATGAGCAACTCCTGGTGCTGCTGCTCATGGTTCAGGCCCAGCACCACCAGCTTGCGTACGTCGGCGGCAATTCCGCCGGATTGCAGAAGCATGGACATATGCTCGTCAATGTGGGCGCGATATTTGCGGACCTCGTCCAGTCCTGGACGCGAAAAGGTGTTGCGCAACGCTTTTTCCGGCTGCTGGCCTATGGCGTTGTAATAGGAGTTAAAGAGATCGCGGAATTGAGGATGAAAAGCTTTGTAACCAGATAAATGATTGGAAAGAATAAATGTCTCAAAGAACCAACTGGTATGCGCCAGATGCCACTTGGCTGGACTTGCCTCCGGACAGGATTGCACCATCTGGTCTTCCGGGCTAAGGTGGGCCGTGAGTGCGTCAGTCTGCTGGCGAACAGCAGCGTATTGGCTGGCCAGCGCAGCGGCGTTCCGCTCTTCCGCGGAGGCTGGCGGAAAGGTTAAAACGGGCTTTAGGTGCGCCATGAGGGTTTCCTAACCACAAAGCAAAGTCAGGGCAGACATACTAAATTGTTGGCCCACAAATTGCACTCTGGGCGCCCCGCAAAAATATCGTCCCCATAAGATGCATGGGTCATCTTTAAGGATTCGGGTTTAAAGATTTCGAAGGTCGGGGCCTTGTGTTTTGTTAATCATTTCTACAGAACGGCCATGGGCTGCCTTGGCTGCGTGCGAAATATAGACGAACAAAAGTCCGCTACGCTGGTGTATCTTCAATAGTGTGACATCCACTGGGCGAACCATCTTTCATGTCGATATGGATGCCTTCTTTGTTTCGGTGGAGGAGCTGTTCAATCCCGCGCTCAAAGGCAAGGCGGTTGTGGTGGGCGGCCAGCGGGACGAGCGTGGCGTGGTTTCGGCAGCGTCGTATGAGGCGCGCAAGTTCGGTGTTCATTCCGCCATGCCGCTGCGGACAGCGGCCAAGCAATGTCCGCACGCCATTTTTGTCGATGGCCATCCTGACCTCTACCAGGAATACTCGAAGAAGGCGAGGGAAGTGCTCCATGACTTCTCCCCAGCGGTGGAGATGGCTTCCATTGACGAAGCCTATCTCGACATGACGGGTACGGAAAGGCTCCACGGGCCGCCTTTGCTTTCCGCGCACAAACTGCACGGCCAAATGAAAGAGCGCACAGGATTGAACTGTTCCATTGGCATCGGCGCTACCAGGTTGATGGCCAAAATCAGTTCAGATAAGGCCAAGCCCAACGGAGTCCTGTATGTCTTGCCAGGTCAGGAGGAAAGTTTTCTTGCTCCGCTGGATGTTGGAAAAATCCCCGGTGTGGGCAAGGTGACCAAGGCGCGGCTGAATCAGATTGGCATTGTATATATTGGCGATCTGCTGCGGGTGGAGCAGCGGGTGCTGGAAGATAATTTTGGCAAATGGGGGCAGGCGCTTGCCGGCAAGGCCCGTGGAGAAGATGCAGGCGCATGGTTTGAAGGTGAGGTTGGCGAAGAGTGGCAGGCCAAATCCATCAGTCATGAGCATACTTTTGGACACGATACCGCGGAGCTGGGCAAGCTGGAGTCAACGCTGGCGCATCTTTGTGAGAAAGTAGGCCGCCGTCTGCGGGAACAGAACTTTACCGCCCGCACCATCCAGCTCAAACTGCGCTACTCGGACTTTAGCACCATTACTCGCGCGCACTCCCTACCCAGCCCAACGCAAATGGATACGGAGATTTTTTCAGCCATCGGAAAGCTGTTCCATGGCAACTGGCAGCGAGGAAGGACGGTCCGCCTGCTGGGTGTCCAGACTTCTCATTTTGAAGATGTCCCAGTGCAGATGGACCTTTTGGAAGGCGATAAAAAACAAAAATGGGCGCGTGCTTTCTCCGCTTCAGACCGGTTGCGCGATAAATATGGAGATTCGGCGATCTTCCTGGCCAAGACCATGGGCGGCACATTTCGCGAGCGCGTGCATGAGAATCCCGCTGAAAAGCCGAATAAAAAGCGGTAGTCAGATTAGAAATCCATGGCGCGTTTTACTCTCCCCCGGCGAAAATAAAAATCCTTCCAGAAAGGCAATTAGTGGTATTTTGGTCTTCATTATTCAGAGCTTCAGACTATTGCACTCATTAGTAAAATTTTATTTTTGCATCATAAGAGTCTTTCAATGAAAGTTCTCTTGGTGGCCCCCAGCAATAGATAGAAAGCAAGCAGGCAGTTCTATGTCACCGCGGTCTGAAGAATTTGTCGTCTTTTCCGTAATCACCATTCTGGTCGCGCTGTTCGCCTGGATCTATCTGCGCGACCGCCAGAAAAGCACTGGCTTGTGGATGTTGGGCTGGGCCGCCATATTCCTGCATTTTGCCGCTCCCACTTTTGACGATTTTTTCCCCAGCATCATGCGCTTCACGCCATGGGTCATGATGTTTACGCTGATTATTGCCGGGACATGCTTTCTGCTCTCGGTTTCTGAAGTCTTCATTCGGAAGCAAAGGCGCATTGCCTTCGTCTGCTTCATCAGCGCCGGGGCCATGCTCTACCTTACCGGCCAGATGCTCGGGGTAAGGGCGGCGTGGTTTTACATCGCGCTGTTGCTTACGAGCAATGTCTATGCCACGGCGCAGGCAATCCGCTTCTATGGCTGGAAGAGCCCGCATCTCTATTGCTTAATGCTATTGCTGCCCTATGCAGGATGGGCCATCCAGCAGGCGTCGCGCGGCAATCTTGATCACGGGTTGAATTTTTACCTGTTCGGTTTCTTTTATGTAACCGGCCTCGTATATTTCCGCCGCTTCCGCCGGATGACTCCGGGAGTGCTTCTGACCTCTGCTTCATTCATACTTTGGGGCTCCGTTTTTCCCCTGGCTGCGGTCCTTGCCGCACACGGTTCCGGGCCGGGCCCAGCCAGCTTCTTTTGGGACCTGCCCAAGTTCTTTGTGGCTTTTGGAATGATCCTGACGCTGTTGGAGAACCAGACGGAAGTGGCTTCCAACGTCGCCCGCCAGTACCAGGATTTTTTTGAAAACAATCTGGCCGCTGTCTATGTTTCCACTCCGGAAGGCAAACTGCTGAACTGCAACAGCGCTTTTGTCAGGATGTATGGGTTCCAGTCAAAAGCTGAGGCGCTTTCCTATTCCACCGTGTTCCTGTATTCGCAGCCGCAGGAGCGGCGGCAGTTTCTGGATGACCTGGGCCGGCAAGGCCAGGTGCTGAATTATGAGTGTACGCAACGGCGGCAGGACGGCACATTGTTCTGGATACTGGAGCGTGCCGCAATCGCCACGGACGGCGCCGGCAACAGCTTTATTGAAGGTACGGCCATTGATATTACAGAACGCAAGCAGAGTGAGCTTGCGTTGAAGCAGTCAGAGGAAAGGTTCGCCACTATTTTTCGCCAGAGTCCGGTCGGGTGCGCCATCCTCTCTCTGGAAGGCGTCTTTCTTAACGTGAATGACAACCTGCTGCGCATGCTGGCGCTGCCGGCGGAAAAAGTAATTGGCAAAACGGCCGTTGATCTGGGCTTCTGGCAATCGCAAACGGAACGCACTGAGTTCTACCATAAACTCCGCGCGGAAGGCTCCGTGCAAAATTTGGAGGTGAAATTTAAGGACGCTACCGGCACGGAGCACGTGGGCCTGTATTTTGCCACGCTGGTGCGCATTGGCGACAAGGAATGCATCTTTGGCATGCAACTGGACCGGACAGAAGAACGTGAAATGGAAGCAAAGTTTCTCCAGGCGCAAAAAATGGAGGCCCTGGGCCGGCTGGCCGGCGGCGTGGCGCATGACTTCAATAATCTGCTGGGCGTGATTGGAGGATATGCCGAACTGCTGGAAGCCAAGCTGGAAAAGCATGAGACCCTTCGCCGCCACTGCGGCAAGATCATTGACACCACGCAACGGGCCAGCGGATTGACGCGCCAGTTGCTTACTTTCAGCCGCAAGGAAATCGTCAGGCCCACGACGCTGCAAACGGGGCAGGCCCTGCTGGATCTCACCACGATCCTGCCGCGCCTGATTGGCGAGGACATTGAACTGGTGGTGGACCTGCGCGCCACCGGGACCGTGGTGATCGATAAAACGCACTTTGAGCAAATTATTTTCAACATCATCATTAATTCGCGCGACGCCATGCCTGGCGGGGGACAGATTTTCATTGAAACCGAGGACGTGTTGCGTCCGGTGCTCACCGCTTCCGGCACCGTTACTATTGGCCAGTATGTTGCCATCCGCATTCGCGATACGGGAATGGGCATGGATGAAGAAACCCGGCTGCATGCCTTTGAACCCTTCTACACCACCAAGGAGGTAGGCCGCGGCACCGGCCTGGGGCTGGCTACCGTATATGGAATTGTCCAGCAATCGCAGGGTGAGATATCCATTGAATCCAGCCAGCGCAAAGGCACGCAGATCGGCATTCTGCTGCCGGTCACGCTGGCCAATGCCTCTGAAACCGAGACAGCCGCAAAACTTGATTCCAAGCGGGGCCAGGGAAATATCCTGCTGGTGGAAGATGAAATTGACCTGCGCAACGTGAGCGCGGAGTTCCTGAGTTCCCTGGGATACACGCTTACCTGTGCCGGCAGCGGCCCGGAAGCGCTGGAGATTGTGGCTTGCTCCGGCCAGTTTGACCTGGTGATAAGTGACGTGGTCATGCCCAAGATGAGCGGGCGCGAATTTGCCGACCATTTATTGCAGTTGCGGCCCAATACCAAACTGCTCTATATCTCCGGCTATGCCGATGATGTAGTGCTGCAAAACGGCATCTCCATGCAAGGCATGCTTTACCTGCAAAAGCCGTATTCCTTGAAGCAGCTTGCCAGCAAGGTGCAAATGCTGCTGGCCAGTGCCATTCGCTCCTGAGGGTCCCCCGGTCATTTCCGCTGATAGACCTGCCAAAAAGGCCCCGCATCCAGCGTATGGCCGTGGAAAAATTCCCAGATTTTTGGATTCAGTTCTTTTGCGACCGCGTAATAGTTGTGGTCGTGCTTTTTCATTTCGACGACTTGCGCGTCAAAGCCGTGCTTGTTCAGTTCCGACTGCGTGGCTTTTACCAGCGCCAGTGAAAAGTATGGGTCTTCTGTTCCCACCCAGATCATGACCGGCACTTTGCGCTTGGCCAGGTCTAGATAAGGATAAAAATCTTCTCCCATCGCGCCGGCATGCACGCCAACGGCGGCGAAATACTTTGATTCCATGATGCCCATATACAACGCAAAGACTGCTCCCGCGGAATGGCCAAAAAGGTAGATGCGTTTTCCATCGACGGAATTTCTTGCCCGGACCGCCTCCACCACCTGATGCAGGAACTCCGGGCCGTCAGTGTTCATGCTCCACTCGCGGGAGTTGGCGGAATCTGGCGCGGCAAGAATGAAGCTTTCTTTTTCCGCCAGGTCTTTCCACTCGTTGATCTGTGACATTCCGTCGCGTCCTGAGCCATGCAGAAGCAAAAGCAGCGGCGCGGGCGCGGCCGATTTGTCCGCGGCCAGTTTCTCGGGAACAAAGGTGTAGTAGATGCGTTCCGCGCCGTCTGAAGTGAGGGTCTGTTTCTCTGGTTTTGCCGCGGCTGAGGCCACGGCGGTGGAGAGCGCCAGCAAGAACAGCAAGGCAAGTTTTTTCATGGGTGTTTCCTGAAAACGGCCTTTCCCGTCAAAAATCTACTTAGACTGCGGTCTTGTGTGCTGGTGAGCGCCGCGCCATCGCCCTGGACGGCGCATCCATTCCACGGCAAAGCAGACCAGCGCCAGAGATCCAAACACAACGCCAGCGATGATCCAGGCAAAGCCGATCCAATCCGCGTCGCCCATTCTGTTCTTGATGTCCATGGGGACATCGCTTACGGAGGAGAGGCGGGGCCCGATCAGGCACAAGAGAATGCTGGTCCCCAGCAGGGCCCAGCCAAGAAGAAAAAGGCGGGGGCGTTTCTTTCCCGGCGCCGGGCTTGCTGGCTGGCTCATGCGCTCTTTTCTACCAGTTGGGGTTGCTCGACTGCGTCCTCTTTAATCTTCATCGGCAGCCATCCGCGCACCAACACGTAAAGCACGGGGATGATAAAGAGGTTCAGGAACGTGGAGACGATCATGCCGCCGAAGACTGTGGTGCCAACGGAGTGGCGGCCAGCCGCGCCCGCGCCGCTGGCAAAGACCAGTGGCAGCACGCCCAGGATGAAGGCAATCGAGGTCATCAGGATTGGCCGCAACCGTAGACGCGCGCCTTCAATCGCCGATTCCACCAGCCCCATGCCGCGGTGCTGCAACTGCTCCGCAAATTCCACGATTAAAATAGCGTTCTTGCTGGCCAGTCCGATGAGCATGACCAAACCTATCTGGCAGTAAACGTCATTTTGCAGTCCGCGCATGGATTGCGCCAGCAACGCGCCCAGCACCGCCATGGGCACGGCCAGCAGAATGATGAAGGGCAAAACAAAACTCTCATACTGCGCGGAGAGCGTGAGATACACCACCAGCAATCCCAGGCCAAAGAGCATTACGGTCTGGGCGCCAGATTGTATTTCTTCCAGTGAAATGCCGGTCCACTCAAAAGCATAGCCCTGGTGCAAAACCTCTGCGGAAATTTCCCGCATCGCCTGAATGGCCTGGCCAGAGCTGTAGCCGGGCGCGGCGCTGCCGTCAATTTCAATGCTGCGGAAAAGGTTGTAATGATTGATTACGCTGGCGTTGGTGCCTTCTTTTACCGTAACCAGATTATCGAGCGAGATCATGCGGGCGTCATCAGAGCGCACGTAGAACTGGCGCAGATCGCGCGGCTGCGAGCGGTATTGCTGGTCCGCCTGCACCATCACGCGGTAGGAACGATTATTGAAATCAAAATCATTGACGTACTGCGATCCCATGTAGATTTGCAAGGCGGAGGTGATCTGCGAGAAAGGCACGTTCAGGCTCTTGGCTTTTTCGCGGTCAATTTCCACCACGAACTGGGGATCGCGCGCGGTAAACGTGCTGAAGAGCGGGTGCGCCAGCTCCGGACGCGTATTTGCCTTGGCGATAATCTGGCGCATCACGCCTTCCAGTTCGTCCAGGCTGCCGCCGCTGGTTTGTTGCAGCTCATAGGCAAAACCGCCAAATTGTCCCAGACCCTGAATGGCAGGGGGATCAAATGGGATGACCATGGCCTGATTGATCGGCATCAACTGCCCGCGAATGGCATTCAACACGCCTTCTGCGCTGTGCGCATCGCCTTTGCGTTCACTAATATCTTTCAGGCTGGCGAAAATAATTCCCTGGTTGGCGGCGCTGCCGGTAAAGCTGAACCCCGGCACGGAGAAAACACCCTCCACGTCATGATTAGCGCTCACGATTGCGGCGGCCTGGTCCATCACTTTGGTGGTGTACTGCAAAGATGCTCCGGGCGGCGCCTGCACAATCACAAAGAAATATCCCTGGTCTTCCTGGGGCACAAAGCTGCTGGGGACGCGCTGATAGACAAAGTAGGTGGCGGCCAATCCGAGAAGAAAGACCACGACCACTGCGGCCCGCCAGTTGGTGAGCCGATGCAGGATAGCCTGATAGCCCGCTGTTCCGCTGCGGATGACGGAGTTGATGCCGGCAAAGAAGCGGTTCAAAGGACGCTCACGATGGCGCAGCAGCAACGCCGCCAGCGCGGGTGAAAGCGTAAGTGCATTGAACGCGGAAATCGCAATGGAGAATGCGATGGTCAGCGCAAACTGCTGATAAAGACGTCCTGTGCTCCCCGGAAACAACGACACAGGAACAAACACGGCGATCAACACTAGAGACGTGGCAATCACCGCTCCGGTCACCTCGCTCATGCCGATCTTGGTGGCTTCGCGCGGATCGCGCACGCCTTCTTCAATATGGCGCTCAACGTTTTCAATCACCACAATCGCGTCGTCCACCACCAGTCCCGTGGCCAGCGTGATGCCAAACAAAGTGAGGGTATTAATGGAGAAGCCAAAAAACTTGGCAAAGATAAACGTCCCAACCAACGAGACGGGGATGGTAATTGCCGGAATGACCGTGCTGCGCCAGCCTTGCAGGAACAAAAAGATCACTACGATTACGATCAGGATGGCTTCCGCCAGCGTCTTCAGCACCTCGCGGATCGACTCGCCGACCGCTCTGGTGGTATCGAACGCCACCTGATATTTCAGGCCGACAGGGAAGTGCTTGGCCAGCTCTTCAATCTCGGTCTGCACGTCGCGGCGGACTTGCAAAGCGTTGGCGTTGGAGAGCTGCATTACGCCCAGACCCATTGCGTCCACGCCGTTGTAGCGAAGCTGGCCGCCGTAAGCTTCCGCGCCCAGTTCGGCGCGGCCTACGTCGCGCAGCTCCACCAGAGAGCCGTCTTTAGCGCGCTTGATGACGATATGCTCGAACTCCTTGGGATCGCTCAACCGTCCCACGGCGCGCACGCTGATCTGGTATGCCTGGTTTGTGGGGGCGGGTTGCTGTCCCACCTGCCCGGCGGCGACCTGTACGTTTTGTTCGCGCAGCGCGGCGGTCACGTCTCCGGCGGTCAGGTTGCGCGCCGCCAGCCGGACGGGATCAAGCCACAGGCGCATGGAGTATTTGCGCTCGCCAAAGATAATTACGTTGCCCACGCCTTTGACTCGTTTAATGGCGTCGCGCACATAAAGATCAAGATAGTTGCTGATGAAAAGATTGTCGTACTCTTTGTTGTCCGCGTAGAAGCCGTAAGCCACCACGAACGATCCGGTATTTTTGCTGATGCTTACGCCGGTGGTCTGCACTTCAATCGGCAGGCGTCCGAGTGCGCTGGACGCCCGGTTCTGCACGTCGACGGCCGCCACGTCAAGGTTGCGGTCCAGGTCAAATGTGGCGCTGATGGCGCTGGTGCCGTCATTCCCGCTGGTGGAACTCATATAGCGCATGCCCTCTGCGCCGTTGATCGCCTGTTCCAGCAGCGTGGTCACGCTGGTTTCCACGGCCTGCGAATTTGCGCCGGTATAAAACGCGCTTACGCTCACCGTAGGCGGCGTAAGGTTGGGGTACTGCGCCACCGGGAGCGTGGGAATGCAAACCGCGCCTCCCAGCACAATCAGCAGCGAGCAAACGGTGGCAAAAACGGGCCTGCGGATGAAGAAATGAACCATGGACGTTGTCGCTTTCGCTCCAAACCCAAGGAGCAGCTCGATCTATTAATTTGTTCTTGCCCTTGTTACGGGGCGGCACGGCATACGTTGGCCTCGCCGCTACTCTAACTTGAAACCACCTGCCGTTTTTAGGTCCGCGCTTATCCGCGTTCATCTGCGGCAAGATTTTCGTCTTTTTTCAATCTTGGCAATCTTTGGCAATGTTCGCAGTTCTGGCCATCCTCTTACGACTTCGGCACCGCCGATTGCGGCGCTACGGGCATGCCGTCCGCCAGCATCTGCACGCTGGTGACAATAATTTTGTCGCCTGCCTTGATGCCATCCAGCACCACGTAATCATTGCCGATAAGATCGCCCACCTGGATCACGCGCTGCCGCGCCACGGCTTGCTGGCCCTGGCCTTCCGCCACAAAAGCAAAGATCTTTCCGCTCAATCGCGAGACCGCCGTTACCGGAATGACCGGAGCGCTGCGCTCTGACCACACCACGCGCGCGTGTACCTGCTGGGCGTTGCGGAACTTGCGGGCGGCGTTGGGCACCTGGGTTTTTACCAGCAGCGTTTGTGAATCCGTATCCACGTGCGGCGAGATAAACGAGATTCGCGTGCGGACCGGCGGCTTGGTTTCGTCGTCCACAATGTCTACCGGCATGCCCATGCGCAGGGCGGAAGATTTTTCCGCCGGAACGCTCACGTAAGCTTCCAACGCTCCGCCAGGGTCGATGGTGGTAAGCATGGTCGCGGCGCTCACATGGTCGCCCACATGGACTGGAATATCGCCGACAACGCCCTCTGTCGGGGCGCGCACGGTGTAATAGTGCAACTGCTCCTGCTGCTCGCGGATTCCCGCCTGCGAGGCGTCCGCATCAGCTTTGGCGGCGTTGTAGGTGTTTTGTGCCTGGTCCAGGTCAGCTTTGGCCACCACGCCGGCGGCAAAGAGCTGTTTTTTGCGGTCAAGATCGACCGTGGCCTGCTGCAAGACCGCCTGCTTTGACTTGAGCCCAGCTTCCTGATTGTTCACGGTGGCCTGCTGCTTGCGCGGATCAATCTCCAGCAGCGGCGCTCCAGCGGCAACGCGCTGGCCGGACGTGACATAGATCTTGACAATATCGCCTTCCACCAGCGGCTGCAGCGTGGCGGCATTGCGCGACTTCAGCGTAGCCAGATAGTCAGTCGAAAACGGCACCACCTGCGCCTGCGCTGTAATTACCTGTACGGGAAAGGCCTGCGGTCCGCTGGCCTGGCCAGCTTTTGCGCCGTTGGCGCAGCCTAACAGGAACGCAAGACCGGCCAAAAGCACGATTGACGAAGTTATCTTCCTGCGACTCATGTATTTATCCAAATATATTCACCCAATCCATGTTAACTAAGATTTGGTCCAACGGGAGGGAAGAGCGATCTTAAAATTAGCCGGTCTTAAATTAGCCGATCTTAAATTAGAAATTAGCCGGTCTTAAAATTAGACGTGGCAGGGGCTGAGTCGTGACGGCTTTTATCCCGGATTTTCACCAAACATGGTCTTTAGCGGTCTTTTATGTGGTTAGCGCAGGTTTTGTTGCCGATTTTCCGAACTCTCGCCCAGGCCGTGGGCGTGTTATCTGTGCTGTGGACGCGCTGTAAGCACAGGTTCAGGAGGCGCCGGGGGAGGAGCGACAGGCTCGAAGCTGGCCTTGATGTAGTCGTCCGCACTCGTTTCATAGCAAGCCAAAGGAGTAGGTTTGCGGTCCAGATCCTCTCTGGGCACGTTGCGGGAATAAATCAACGGTTCATGACGCCGGGGAAGCTCCCGCGCCGTAAACTGCGCGATGGTCTGGTCGCAATCCGGATGCCGCCAGGCTGCAATCTCATGGACCATTGAGTAATCAAAGCCGGACTCCGAGAGCCTGGGCTGATAAGGAAGGAAGGTGAAGACGATCTTGATGGGACTCCACTCCTCGCGGCCAATCTCTGTTTCGGCAATGAACTCTTCATGGCTTGAAAAGAAAGAAGAGCGTGGGTGGTCAGCCAACCCTATGGCGACAAGACGCACACGCATGCGCGTTTTCTTGGGAGGATCGGGCCAACGGAGCTGCCCTTCAGCCTGTCTGCCTGGCCCCCCAATACAAGTGGCGGCCAGCAAAATCAGGGCTGTGGTCCAGTTCTTCATCCTTGACTCAAAATTATATGCTCTGCTCGCCTGGCTTGCCACATGGGG
>DATBCN010000777.1:0-4235 GCA_036270475.1 Candidatus Angelobacter sp.
GTGATCTCGGCTGAGGCCGGCGCATGCTCCTCGGAATGTGAGGTGCGCTGGTCAAATGAACTGGATGCGCCACGTGACGAACGTCCTTCATGGTCGCCGCCACCGCCGCTGCCGCTGTCTCCACGGCCACCCAGCAATACCAGATCGCTGGCCACAACTTCCGTACGGTATTTCTTTTCGCCGCTTTGCTTGTCTTCCCAACTCGACGTCTGCAGCCGGCCTTCAATATAAATTTTCGAGCCCTTCTTCACGTACTCGCCAACGATCTCCGCCAGCCGCTGCCAGGCCACAACGTTGTGCCATTCCGTGCGGTCTTGCCATTCGCCGGCCTTGTCTTTGAAACGCTCGTTGGTGGCCAGACTGAATTTTGCCACGGGCACGCCGCTGGGCGTGAACTTTACCTCTGGATCTTTCCCCAGATTTCCCACCAGAATCACTTTGTTTACGCTTTTTGCCATAATTTTCCTTTGCGAATGTTGCTAAATATATCAGTGGCACAGGATTTCAGAAAGCGTTCTGCCGGAAAAATTCCTATCAGCGCTGCCCTTCAACACCGAAAACCGTCTTCGCGGACATTCCAAAATCCTTCAGGCGTGCGCCCCATAAATTTGGTACAGCATTATATAAACGATCACGCCGGTAACGGAGACATAAAGCCATACCGGAAAAGTCCACCGTGAGATCCTGCGGTGGCGGTCAAAACGCGACTTCAGCCCATAGGTGAGTGAAAGCACCACCAGTGGGACCACCGCCGCTGCCAGAATCGTGTGCGAAATCAGGACTGTAAAATAAACCGGCCTCGCCCATCCCTGGCCGGGGAAATGTACCGAGCCAACATGAGCGTGGTAATAGAGGTAGCAGACCAGGAATACGCTTGAGGCCGCAAATGCTGCAATCATGCATGCCCGGTGTAGCCGTACCTGTTTGCGTGCGATCAGCACCCGGCCCGTCGTAATCAAGATTGCGCTGGCGCCGTTCAGCGTGGCGTTCAGGGCGGGAAAGATGCTGTAGTCCGCCATTTATGCCGCCAGTACTCGCAACGCCGTTACGCTCATTAGGAATGCACCACGTTCAGCATCATCAGTGCAAAAAGTAGCGGAAGATAAATCACGCTGGCCAGCAACAGTTGCCGGGCAAATATTTTTGAATCCGCTGACGTGGTGGGCAGTTTGATCCGCGCCAACCGGAAAACAAACCATAAAAATGCCAGTCCAAGGGCCAGCGCGCCAAAGAGGTAAATCTTGCCCGTCATCCGCAGCAGGGCCGGAACCAGGCTTACCGAAATCAGCGTGGAACCATACGTCAGCATCTGCCGGATCACGCTGTGTCCGGCCTTGTCCACCACGGGAAGCATCTTGATGCCCGCGGCTTCGTAGTCTTCGCGGTACATCCATGCGATGGCCTGAAAATGCGGGAACTGCCAGAAGAACACGATCAGAAAAAGAAAGACCGCTTCAATTTCCATCTTGCCGCGCACCGCGGTCCAGCCGAGCAGCGGCGGCATGGCGCCGGGAAATGCGCCGACAAAAGTTGAGATCGGCGAGACTCGCTTCAGCGGCGTATAGAACGCCAGATAAGTTACAGCCGTTGAAAACGCCAGTACGCCGGTGAGCACGTTTGTTGTCAGCGCCAGATATACCGGTCCCAGGACCGTTGCCAGGATGCCGGCGGTCATTCCCGTGGCCAGGCCCATTCTGCCGGAAGGCAATGGACGGTTCCGCGTACGCCGCATCAGCGCATCAATCTTGTACTCCAGGACTTCATTCAGCGCCGCCGACCCGGCGCACGTTACGCCGATTCCGACCAGAGCATTGAGCAAGGTCCAGGTTAGCGATGAGACGCCGCTCTTGGCCGCGCCCATGTAATAACCGGCCCACGCCGTCATCACAATAAGTGAAGTTACGCGCACCTTGAACAACTGTAGATAATCGCCCAGCAGGGAACTCTTCTTCAGCACCACCGGTGCCGCTGGCGCGCCTGTTTTTTGCTCCAGCCTTTGTGGGACGGTGCTCATGCCGTGGCCACCTCACGTCGCCGGTCAAAAGTGATCACCGTGGCTGGATCTCCACTATGCCGGTAGGTCTGGATTGTCAGTATGATGCTCAAGGCAAGAATTAGCGCTCCAACCGCCAGGTGCGCGACTGTTACCACCACCAGTGACATCGTCGGCTGCGCTTCATTAATTCCTTGAACAACTCGCACAACGTAGGCGCTCACTCCCAGCAGCAACTGTGCAATCAGCAGCAACAGCATCCACAAAGCGGGCCGGCGCAGATGAGGGATGTTCGAATGCTTGGTCAGCGCCCGAAGGCTTACATAGAGCAGCAACCCTGTAACTATCAATGCGTTCAGGATGTGAGGATAAAGCAAAGCATGAACAATCTTGTGTACAGGCCAGTGGTTCGCGCCGGACGGCCCCCACTTGGTCCACACATGTCGAAAAGCCGCTCCCAGAATCAGTTGCAGATAGAGAAATCCAATCAGCATCCAGCAGTGCCGCAGCAATGGCCGCGCATCTTTGCGGCCGATCTTGTCGGTAGGCTCTTCCATCCAGCTCCGGCTGGTAAAAACCGCAATCGCCGCCAGCGCAACAAACATGGTTTGGCCGACTGTGGCATGCGCCGTGGAAATTGCCGGTGGCAGAAAATTCAACACCGTCAGACCGCCCAGTATTCCCTGGACGATCACTCCCGCAACAGCGCCCAGCGTCAAGCCACGCATCCAGCGGCGCTGGTCCACGCGCCAAGTCCATATTGCCGCGATGATCGTCAGCAGCCCGACAAATTCGGCGATCATGCGGTGCGTGTGCTCAAACTTGACCCCGCCAATCATCTTGGGGATCTTGAACAAATGTCCGAAACTCGTTGGCCAGTCCGGGACGGCCAGTCCGGCGTTGTTGCTGGTTACCAGTGCGCCGGCAACAATCAGCAGAAAAGCCAGCGCGGCAACAAACACCGTAAACCGGTGTTGCGCGGCGTTATATGTGGAAGAGGTCAGAACTGCTCCCTGGAGTACTGAATATTTTACCATCTGAGTTGCGCTGAAATCTCGAGCGCTGCTTCTTCTGAAACCCCCGAAGCGAAGCCAGGGGCCCTATAGCCACAAGGCTTTCACCCCCTCAACCCGAATGCCGAATAAATGAAGACAGTTGGGTCGACCTTTGTTTTCTCATCACGATAGCGATCCCTCGCTGCGCTTCGCGATGTTAGAAAGAACCTTACTGCGCAGCGCCCGAATAAACAAACCCCGCCTTCGCGCTCTCCTTTGGCCCCACTTTCACCTTCATCGTCTGCTCCCCGAATTTCTCATGCACTGCCGCTATCGTGTACTCGCCCGGGGGCAGGTTCTTGATCTCATAGCTGCCGTCCGCCGCGCTTACCGCGAAATACGGGTGCGTCATCACGTTAATGTAGGCCCGCATCCACGGATGCTGGTTGCACTGCACCGGAATCATCATCTCCGGCGTGGCAAAAGTCTTGGTGATCGGCTTGTCGGTCGGCATTTGTGATTCGTTGAACGCCTGGTTATTGCTCGGCATGTCATGGATATTGTGGTCTGCCGTGTCAGTGTTGGTGATCTTCAGCGGCTGTCCGGCCATGATTCCCAGCATATGCGGACTGTAGCGGCAGCCTTTCTGGTCCAATGCCACAGGTTCAGAGGGGACCGCAAATGCACCTTGCGGCAAGCCTTCTTTCACATAAACAAAAACATTCGCCAGCTTGCCGTCCTTTGCCGCCACAACTTCTGCCGTCTGCGGTCCCGTTGGACAGCCCGGATCAGCCGTCATGTCCAGAGGCTTCATCTTCGGTGCCGCGCCTTTAAAGCTCACCACTCCGCTGATCGATCCTGCGCTTGCAGCATCGATGTTGATGGTGCCTGCTTTAGGTGCGGACGCAGGCTGTTCGGAAGCCGGTTGGGATTTGCTGCACCCCAGCGGCAAAAATGCCATTAGTAAAGTGACGAATACCAAAAAACGCTTAGATGCGGCTTTCATCTTTTCCTTTTTGTTCAGGATTCATTCTTCCCCGAATCTGGGGATGCAACGTCCCACTTCATCCCGGATCGGCGTGGATTTTGAGGTGCACCCCTGAGGTGAGACAGAAAATTTATCCCACACGTGTGATTGTGAACGGTGAACCCCTGATTTGAGACAGTCAATAGAATCATAGTGCACCCTCGGTGTTCTCCAGCAGGGGGTTGGGGTAAGACCGCTTATAGAGAGTATTTGCGGCAAA